>JAGLLQ010000059.1 GCA_023140455.1 Desulfobacteraceae bacterium
CAGGCTTAAAAGCTTGTGCAGATGATGCGGGTCTCGACTTGATAGTATCCCAGGCAGGAGCAATGGCTGGTGTGTTTTTCAACAAATCTGATGTGAATAATTTTGATGATGCAAAAGAATCTGATCTTAAAATGTTTTCTACATATTATCACGGAATGCTTAAAAAAGGTGTCTATCTCGCACCTTCTCAATTTGAAGCCATTTTTATGTCAACTGCCCATACAGATGAAGATATTGAGAAGACCATTACAGCAGCGGCAGAAGTAATGAAAGATCTGAAATAAATGAGTACCAGAAAAATTCATTTAATTTCTGCATGCGGCACTGGTATGGGTACGCTTGCCTGCATGCTTCAAGAAGCAGGATATGAAGTGTCAGGTTCGGATCAAAATGTCTATCCACCTATGAGCGATTTTCTTAAGCAAAAGAAAATCAAACTATTTAAAGGGTTTGATCCTGATAATATCCCACATAAAACTGATCTGGTTATTATTGGTAATGCTGTTACAAAAGAAAACATTGAAGCAAGATATGTTATTGAACATAAAATCCCATATTTATCCATGCCCCAGGCTTTAAATAAATTTTTTGCTGAAAATAAAAAAGTTATTCTTGTAACCGGTACTCATGGAAAAACTACTACCGCGGCAATCATGGCGTATCTACTTCATGAAGCAGGATTAGACCCATCTTTTATGATTGGAGGTATTCTAAACAACTTTAACTCAAGCTATCATATTGGCAAGGGTGAATACTTTGTTATTGAAGGCGATGAATATGATACTGCCTTTTTCGACAAAGGTCCGAAATTTATGCATTATGATCCTGTGATAACCATTAATACAGGAATTGAGTTTGATCATGCTGATATTTTTAATAATCTTGATCACATAAAAGGAGTTTTTAAAAATTTTTTAAAAAAACTTAAGCCTGATTCTCTCTTAATTGCATCAGGCGAAAACCAATCTCTTAATGATATTTTTGAATTTGCAAATTGCAAAATTGAAAAATATGGTCAGAACTCCAAATTTTGGTCATTTGACAATTATAAGGTGGAATCAGGCAAAGCGTTTTTTGAAATAAAAACCCCTGGAAAAGCTGTTATCGGCATTGAAACTTCTCTTATGGGCAAACACAATATAATGAATACTCTATCTGTTGCCTGCGCTGCAAACACTTTATGTATATCGGAACAAGTTTTTAAAAATGCTATGAAGAAATTTACCGGCATTAAAAGAAGACAGGAAATCAGAGGTATTAAAAATGGTGTTATAGTAATGGATGATTTTGCACACCATCCAACTGCTGTCAAAGAGACTATTGCAGCAGTTAAACCTTTTTATACACAAGGCAGGATTATAATAATTTTTGAACCTGGAACCAACACCAGCATGCGAGATATTTTCCAAACCATATACCCGGAATCTTTTGAAGAAGCTGACATTGTTTGCATTAAAGAGCCATCCGGTATTGCTAAAATTCCTGTGAAGGAAAGATTATCAGCAAAAAAACTTGTAAAGGACATCATGGCAAAGGGTATAGAAGCACTATATTTTCAAGAGACAGATGCAATTGTCGCTTTTATAACAAAACAGGCAATAAAAGGCGATCTTGTACTTGTCATGTCTAACAAGGGTTTTGATAATATTCACTTAAGAATACTCAATAATTTATAATGGAAAAAAAAACTATTTACAAAATTGTTAGTATAGGATGTTTACATACATTTTTATATCTTTATCTTATACCATTTGTCATCTTTCCAGCATTTGGAAAAAATGGTCTAAAATTGGCTGTGGCAATAGCAATTGCCATATCAATAATAATATTAATTACTATTTTTATCGAAAAATCAAACAGGAGCAATAAATATGGAAAAAATTGAATGGAATGAAAAATTAAGCGTTGATATTCCTGAAATAGACGAACTTCAAAAGAAAATGTTCGCCCTTATCAATGCATTAATTGATCTAAAGGAGAGTGATGCTGAAGGGAAAGAATGTGCAAATATGATTTCTGAAATCAGCGAATACAGCAAGTACTACTTCAGTATTGAAGAAGAATATCTTAAGAAAAATAAATACCCGGAATTTGCAGACCATACCAAAATGCATCGTAAGTTTGAAACATTTGTTATGAGTCTTCGCAGACTTGTTGCTGATGACAAAGCCAATTTAAACGACGAAACAATTAATAATTTAAAGGACTTACTTATAACTCATATTGAAACTCTTGATTCAAAATTTGTTCCTTTTCTACGAACAAATAACTTTATTAACAAATATAGTAAAAAAAAATAGAAATAACTAAAGGATTTTATATCGTGTGACGATATTTTATTTAACAGGAAAATAGTTGTAATATATAAAAAAGTATGTTATGGGCTGAAAATAAAAGGATTTAATGAGATTGGTTATACTTATAGTTCAAGGAGGAACTTCCCATGACTTTTCAATACAAAACAATTCCATACCGCGAGACAAGTATTGGCTCAGTTGACCGAGTCAAACATATGCCTGGGGATAGTCAAAAAACTATTACCCGAAAATTTAAAAAAGATCGGCGTAAAAACAAACGGGACAGGCGAGACAGCGTCAGAGAAGGCGTAATAGTTGAGTTGTCAAGCGATAATAATAGAAGGAAAACTAAAGACAGAAGAAAAAACAGATATCAATAATTTTTCAGTTAAATACTCCTATCTTATACTTCTTATAAATTTTTTCTGCCTTATTAATCTTATATATAATAGTTGTTTGTACATTAGCCACCCGCCTATCTTTACAATTTCTCTTGTTTTTTTAGTCAAAAGTAACTAAATTAGTAGGGTTATGCAGAATGATACAAACATATTATTTAAAACAGGCTTTTTCTCATACCTTGATTATTATTTTGCAGATACATTATTAACAATTGCCAAAGAGAATAATCAAATTGTAAAATTATCTGCTGCTCTTGTTTCTAAAACTTCCCGTGATGGACATATCTGTATAGATATATCTCAAATGGCCAATGAATCCATTGATACCAATGACCCTTCTTATCCTGAAAAAACAATTAAATACAACCTTCCTGGAAAAAAAGAATGGATTGAGGCTTTAAAATCAAGCAGAATAGTTGGAGAAGACTGCAATTGTCCTCTTGTGTTAGATTCTGATAATAAGCTCTACCTTGCAAGATACTTTGACTATCAAAAAAGAATCATAAAAAACATATCACAAAGAATCCGGAACAAACCTGCAAACATCAATATGTCAGCGCTTGACACTGAATTGAATAAGTACTTTAAAGCCATAAAGACATATTCGCATGAAAAAAATCAGGGCATAAGCATACAAAAACAAGCAGTGCAAAAAGCTATTTTAAATAATTTTTTAATTATATCTGGTGGTCCCGGCACTGGAAAAACACACATTACAGATAAAATTGCAAAAACCTTTGTAAATCTATCTGATTCAACAACTCCCGCTAAGATAGTAAACACTGCTCCCACAGGTAAAGCCGCATCAAAACTAAAAGCAGGCTTAACTATTCACAGGCTTTTGCAAATCAAAACATCTGCCGGTATAACCACTAAAAAGACTAAGGTAAGAGTTGCTGCTGACCTTGTTATTATAGATGAAGCGTCTATGATTGATATCTCCCTCATGGCAAAGCTTGTAGAAGCAATACCTTTAGATTCAAAGGTTATTATCATTGGTGATCAGAACCAACTTGGCTCAATCGAGACAGGTTCTGTTTTTGCAGACATTTGTCTTTCAAAGCAATTGAGCAGCTTGATAGTTAATCTTGAATATAATTTCAGATCTGGGGGTAAAAAAGAAATTGATAAGCTTGCAAAGGCCATTAATTCAGGTGATCAGACTTTAATTGAAAATATTTTAACTAATGCTCAAGATAACAATACCAGATCTGACAATATTGGGGATCTTTCCTTTATTAGTATTAATGATCCATCTGAAATCACATCTAAACTTAAAGATCTGATTCTTAAAGAATATACTCCTTATATAAAAGAGAATGATCTATCCCTTGCATACAAAGAACTTGACCGGTTCAAAATTCTGTGCAGCCACAGAAAAAACTTTTTTGGCGCAGATAGTATAAATATATTTACAGAAAAACTTTTACAGGATTACCGCATTCATGATATAAAGCATCCTTTGTTAAAATCAATTTTGATGATTACAAAAAATGATTATAATAAGCTCCTGTTTAATGGAGATATAGGGATGATTATAGAAAAGGACGGAACCAAAGAAGCTGTTTTTATGAATGAAGATTCAACTTTACGCTCATTTAAACTTTCTGAACTTAAAACCTTTGAACAGGCATATGCAATTACAGTACATAAAAGCCAGGGCTCAGAATTTGACCATGTCCTTTTTATCCTCCCTCCTGCTGCTTCGACTCTTCTTACCAAAGAACTTTTATATACTGCAATAACAAGAGCTCGAAAAAAAGTAACCATTGCAGGCGATATTGATGTTATTAAAAAGGTTGTCGGATCATATTCAAAAAAAGAATCCGGGTTAACTAAAATGCTTGATAAAACACTACTTGGACAATGAAAAGAAAAATTAATAAATTTCTTAAAAGCACAATTATAAGTTATTTTTTATTTGCCATTATTAATATTTATCTTTTTACTGTACGTGTGAAGTTTGAAGATGAAGATGAACTCCTTGACCATCTTAAAAATGGCGGCTCTGCAGTCTTAGACCTATCACATCAACATTTCTTTGTTTGCATAAAAGCATTTAAAAGATATTTAAAATACAATGTTGGCGGCATAATCAGCAAAAGCAGTGATGGCAATGTTATGGCACTTATCGCTAAATTAAACAAATACACTCCCATAAGAGGATCATCATCCAGAGGCGGAAAAGAAGCAATGGAATTAATGATAGAACATCTTTCTAATAAAAACAGTGTTTGTGCTCACGCTACCGATGGACCAAAAGGGCCTCTTGGGATAGTTAAACCCGGCTCCATACGCATTGCTCAAAAATCAGGTGCTGTTATTTTTCCCTGCTTTGCCATCGCAAATTCAGCGTGGTATTTAAGCTCATGGGACAAACAACTGATTCCAAAACCTTTTTCAAAAATAACAATTAAATTTGGGAAATTAATCACAGTGGATTCAATTAAAACAAACGATGATTTTGAAAATAAAAGAATGCAACTTCAAAATACTTTGACAAAATATATAAAATAAGGTGGATTTTAAAATGACTGAAACTAAGCCTCACCAGAAACACAATAAACAAAAGAATAAAAAAATAAGCTCACAAATCTGGGATTTTTTTGCCTCTGTCAAACTTGCAATTATTGTTTTGATTTTAATTGCTGCAACATCAATCATTGGGACTATTATCCCTCAAAATGCTGGTGAATCTTTTTATCTTCACAACTATGGCGAGTCTACATTCAAATTTTTTTCAATGTTGAATTTTTTTGACATGTATCATGCATGGTGGTTCCTCCTCTTACTCTTTTTACTTGTTATTAATTTAATTGCCTGTTCAATTGACAGACTTAACAAAACATGGAAAATAATTTTCCCCAAAAAAATATCATTTAATATCGAAAGATTTAAAAAAATAAAAACCCATAAAACATTTACAAAAAAGAATGATTTTGAACAGCTTGTACCTGAATACAGAAATTATTTATCTAAACAATTTAAAACTATTATAGAAAAAGAGACTGAAAATAGTACTGCAATTTTTGGAGAAAAGGGAAGATGGACAAGACTCGGCGTCTATATTGTTCACTTAAGCATTCTCTTCCTTCTTGTGGGAGCCTTAGTTGGCAGTCTTTTGGGATTTAAAGGGTATTTAAAGCTTAATGAAGGACAATCTTCAGATTCTGTTATGATTTCAAAACAGAAAATAGAAAAAAAGTTTGGGTTTACAATAAAATGCAACACTTTTGATGTTAAATTTTACGATACAGGCGCACCAGAGGAGTTTAAATCAAATATTTCTATAATTGAAAATGATAAAGAAATCTTTAAAGAGGACATAATTGTAAATGATCCACTTCGTTATAAAAGTATAAATTTTTTCCAGTCAAATTATGGTGTTTCAGATGCTGATAGCCTGACTTTAGAAATTGAAAGCATAAAAAGCAAAATGGTTTATCATGAAAATATAAAAACAGGTCAAAGTTTTGATCTCCCTGAAGGTGGTGGGACCTTTACTTTAATGAGATACCTTCCTCAATTTGATTTCAAAGGGCATAACCTTGGAGAATCATTCATAGGCACTGTTAAAAAACCTGACGGAAAAGAATTTATGGTGGTTCTGCCTACAAGGTACCCAACTTTTGACAAAATGAGACGCGGTGATTTTGCTTTTGTTGCTGAGAATTATACAAAAAAATACTATACCGGACTCCAGGTAACATATGATCCAGGAGTTATTTATGTATATACTGGTTTTATTTTAATGATTTTAGGATGCTTTGTTACTTTTTTCATGTCACACCAGAGCATCATGGTGGAAATCACAAAAGGAAAAAATGCTGAATTGAATGTTTTTATTTCTGGGAAGGCCAACAGAAACAATCAAAGCATGAAAATAAAAATTGAAAAACTGGCTAAGCAACTGGCTAAATGATTAGCTGATTTAATTAGAATAAAAGGAAAATAATCGTTATGGAGAGCTCTTTAATTTTATCCATTACAACTTTTGTATATGCATTTGCATCTGTTTTGTATATTGGATCATGGACATTTAAAAAAGAATTCTTAGCCAAGGCAGGCATGCTTGTCCTTGCATCTGGATTTGCTCTGAACACTGCCGGCATTATCATGCGCTGGATAGAATCCTACCAGATAGGATATGGTCATGCACCTTTCTCAAACATGTATGAATCTCTGGTCTTTTTCTCATGGACTATTTGTATTCTTTATATCTTTGTAGAAATTAAATATCGAGAGAGAATAATCGGTGTCTTTGCAACACCACTAATTTTTCTTTCCATTGCATACGCTTCACTATCCCCTGGAATAGAAAGCACAATAAGTCCTCTTATCCCTGCATTGAAAAGCAACTGGCTCATAGCCCATGTTATTACATGCTTTCTTGGGTATGCAGGATTTGCTGTTGCATTTGGTTTCAGTATTATGTACCTTGTAAAACCTGAAGAAAGCAAAACTAAAAATTTAGTCTCACAATTGCCTTCATCAAATGTTATGGATGAGCTTACATATCAAATGATTGTCTTTGGCTTTCTTTTTCTTACAATTGGCATTATTACAGGGTCTGTATGGGCTAACTCTGCATGGGGTACGTACTGGTCATGGGATCCAAAAGAAACATGGTCATTAATCACCTGGATCATCTACGCAGTTTTACTCCATTTACGTATAACATGGGGTTGGTACGGCAAAAAAATAGCATGGGTTTCAATATTAGGCTTTCTTGCAGTGATGTTTACATTTTTTGGTGTTAATTACATATTGTCTGGATTACACAGTTATGGATAAAACAGATATCTATTATTTTCTTGACAACTTTACAAGATATTAATATAAATTGGCAATATTTAAAGAAAAGTTTAAAATAAAAATAGAATAAATAAGCCTGTTAGACACAGGTAATAGTTAAAGTATCATCAACATTTTAATTGATGGGGTTTTCATGAGTGAAAAAGAGAATAAAACTGAATGTAGTACCGGAGGAGAAAAAACAGAAGGTGATTCAGGATTAGGACTTGGTGTTTTATTTTTTCTGATTGCTTTTGTTGTTGTTTTTCTTTCAGGCTGGCTGCTTTTTCCTAAACTGCTCTACTCTAAAAAGGAGCAGCCTTTTAATTTTAACCATGATTTGCACACTAGTGAATTGGGAAGCTGTGATGCCTGTCATTACTTAAGAGAAGATGGCAGTTTCAATGGAATTCCTGATCTTGCTTCATGCATGGAATGTCATGAAGAAGAGCCACTAGGTGATACAGAAGACGAATTGATCTTCTGTGAAGAGTATGTTGCAAAAGAAAAAGAAGTCCCATGGTTTGTATATGCCAAACACCCAGATTGTGTATTTTTCTCCCATGCAGCACATATTCAGGGCGCTGGCATGGATTGTGAGAGTTGTCACGGATACATTGGTGAATCTGAGGAATGCAGACCATACGAAGAAAACAGAATCACAGGCTACAGTCGTGATATATGGGGTAAAAACATCTGGGGTATTAAAAAACATTCCTGGGATCGTATGAAAATGGATGATTG
>JAGLLQ010000590.1 GCA_023140455.1 Desulfobacteraceae bacterium
TTGAAACTAAAATGAATAAAATAAAAGTTTTATGTGCAAGCCATAATGTTAAAACATTGTTTGCATTTGGATCGGTGTGTACTGATAAATTTGAAGAAATATTTCAAAGACCGGTTGATTTAGTAACTGATAAATCATTATCAAATCCTTTTTTCATTGAATCAGTAAACCAGACAAAAATCGAATATGTATAATAATCAGGACTGGAATAATGGACAAACAAGAAATTCTTAACTTTTTAGTTTTGCATAAGCAAGAACTATATGAAAAATACGGTGTAACCAGCATTGGTCTTTTTGGAAGTTATGCAAGAAATGAAGCAAAAAAAGGCAGCGATATTGATATTGCTGTAGAAATTGAATCTAAAAATAAATATAGAAGTTTTTTTGGACTCAAAAAGCATTTAGAAGACAACCTGAAAAATAAAGTCGATTTAGGAATTGAGAGTACATTAAAACCAATAGCCAAAGAATATGTTTTGAAAGATATAATTTATGCCTAAACGAGATCTAAGGCTCTGTATTGAAGATATTTTAGATTCAATTAAAGCTGTTGAGAGCTATATAACAGAGGTTGATAATTTCGATGATTTTTCAAAGGATCGAAAGACTTATAGTGCAACTATTAGAGAATATATTGTTATAGGTGAGGCAATCCTCCCCCTAATAGGGTTATTAGAAACTAAATTCCCTGAGAAAAGCGGATCCTCTTAAAACCTTGAAAATACACTTAATAGCAGCAGCCCGACCAAACTTCATGAAAATTGCCCCTCTCTATCATGAGCTTAATAAAAGAGAAGGCTTTGAACCAATAATTGTTCATACCGGTCAACACTACGACCTCAATATGTCAGATGTTTTTTTTAAAAACTTCAATCTCCCTGAGCCACATATACACCTTGGAGTAGGATCAGGAACCCATGCATTCCAGACAGGCAATGTCATGATAGCCTATGAAAAAGTTCTTTTAAAAGACAAACCTGACCTTACCATTGTTGTAGGAGATGTGAACTCAACTGTTGCCGCAACCATGGTAGCTGTTAAATCAGGCGTAAAAACAGCACACCTTGAAGCAGGACTACGCTCTTTTGACAGAACCATGCCTGAAGAGATAAACCGACTAATTACAGATTCCATAGCTGATATTCTCTGGACTCCTTCCTTAGATGGAAATGAAAATCTCAAAAAAGAAGGCATTCCTGAATCAAAAATAAAATTTGTCGGAAACATCATGATAGATTCTCTTGAAATGACAAGAGACAAAATCGAAAGTATTTCTGTATATAAAAACTTTGATTGCTCAAAAGGACAATACGGCCTTGTAACTTTGCACCGCCCGTCCAATGTTGACAACCCTGAAATCCTTGAAAAGCTCTGTAAAAAAATAGCAGACATCTCAAAAAAGATCCCTCTGATTTTCCCGATTCATCCAAGGACTCTTGCAAAACTCAACAAATACAATTTAAACAAAATTCTTGAAAACAAAACATCCATTCATCTATCAACTCCTCTCGGCTACATAGATTTTATGAACCTTGTTTTTAATTCTAAATTTGCAATAACAGATTCAGGCGGTATACAAGAAGAAACAACACACCTTGGCACACCATGCCTTACATTAAGACCAAATACAGAAAGACCTGTTACAATAACTCAAGGCACTAATCGCCTTTGCACTCCAGAGGAACTCCCTGCACTAACTGATAAAATACTTTCAGGACAATTCCCTAAAGGCACCATACCGAAACTTTGGGATGGTAAAACTGCAACTCGCATAGTTGATAATATACAAATCTTGAAATAAACTAAATTCAAACATATTTACCCAGGCTTTGATCTTCAAAACGAGATAATGGAAATGAATATAACTTCTGTAGGATACGTTCCCAAAGAATATTTAAATAATTCAATATGTAAAAACATTGCTGATTGTCAAGGTGTAAATCAAATAGTATTATTACCTGATGTTCATATTAAAAAAAAATATTTGAATGCTGGGTATCAATGCGCAATCCCTTCAAGCTGTGTCATTAGTTCTGATAAAAAATATTTATATCCTCAATTCAGATCAAGAGGGATTGGGTGTGGTATGGCTTTATGGCCCATGGGTATCCATATAGATGAAATTACAAGTTCAAATTTATCAACTTTTTTTCTAAGTTTTTTTGAGCATTTAATTAAACCACCAACAATAATGGCACAAGGTGATGAACTTTTAGGAAGATTTATTCCAAACCTTCCAAATATTAGTAGTAGTCCCTTATCATACGGTATGAAACGAAGCAAATGGTTATCTATAATATTGGGTGGTGCTGAAAAATATATAAAAGATAATACCTTTGAGAACACAAATATTATTACTAATTTTGAATCAGCAGGAAATCACCTGAATAGTGAAGATATTGATTGTTTAAAAAAAAATAAAGAAATCTTTTCTAATTATTTATATCAAGGTCGTGATTTTTCGGGAGGTGATTATCAAGCAGGGTTATGGGTTACAGGAAATCACTTTATTGAAATACAAAAGGTTAGCAAGCTTTATAACATAGAAAAAGCAAAGAAGGCTGGTTTGATAGAAGGCTCACTTGTTATTATGAATCATTCATGCGGTGCTGGATTAGAGTGGGCTTTACATAATAAAATTGTTGCAAGATATATCCGAACAACTGATTTTAATAAAATCAGCCCATCTAATAACGAATATACATATATTCAATTGGTAATTGGATTTCTGAAAAACTTGGGCTCTTTAAGAAGAGCAATATTTTATAAACGCTGTGTTGACAATTCGAATAAACACATAAAAAATTCAAAAATTAGCTTATTGGCAGAATGTAATCATAATGATATTGAGTGGGTTGACAATCAAATTATCTATAGGCATAACGCAATCAAACTAAATACTGGTAGGTTTCAGATTATTTCTGGAGCCAATAATCATCCATCGTACCTGATTGAGCCTGGTAAAAAGGCAAACGCCTCATATTTTTCAGTTGGACACGGTATTGGCGCATATCTACAAGAATGTGTGTATAAACCTGA
>JAGLLQ010000591.1 GCA_023140455.1 Desulfobacteraceae bacterium
TAGATCCCTTTTCAATCATTTGGTCTGCAAGATTGGGTGGTACATTAATTGTTAGGATCCAGGCATTGCTTTTTTTTATTTTGGAAGCAATTATTCCTGTCCCGTCAATGTGCCCTGACACGAGGTGGCCGTCCAATCTGTCAGAAAGTCTTAATGCCCTTTCAATATTTACTTTTGTTCCGGCAGATGCTTTTTTAAATGTTGTCCGCTCAATTGTTTCCGGGGCCATATCAACTTTAAATAAGTTCTTTGCAAGACTGACCGCCGTGAGACATGCGCCATTGACTGCTATTGAGTCTCCAATTTTTGTTTCGGCAAGATTGATATCTGTTTCAATAGTGAGGACTGCCCCCTCTCTTTTTGAATCAATTTTTTTAATCGTGCCTGCGCCTTCAATTATTCCGGTAAACAATCTTAAGACCTCCTGCAAACATTATCTGATAGATTCATCTTATTTTATATATCCCTGAATAAGTATATCCTCTTCAAATCTTGAAACACTTATATCAACAAGGTTTATTGCATCTTTCATAAATTTTGGGCCTGCACCGCTGCAAATCGGTATACCATCGCTCCCCCCGTAAATTTTTGGAGCAATAAAAAAAAGAGCTTTGTTTATAAGCCCTGCTTTTAAAAATGTGCTGATAACATTGCTGCCACCTTCCACAAGTAGACTTACTATATTCATTTGTCCAAGTTTTTCAAGGAGGAAGGAGAGATTAAATTGTTTATTCTCGTAGGGAACTTCAATTATCGTCACACCAATTTTTACAAGGGATTTTTTCTTTGATTGGGATGCATCTTTTGAAGTCGCAATTATAGTTGGGGCGTTAGAACCTTGTGTTAGTAGGTTTGCATTTAAGTCAATTGACAGGTTCGGATCAAGGATCACTCTGGTAGGGTCCTTTGATTCAAAACCATCAATCCTTGAAGTAAGAGATGGATTGTCTGCCCGTAAAGTTCCGGCGCCAATTAATATTGCATCATTTTCATGTCTTAGTTTGTGAACATATTCTCTGGATATTTTATTTGTAATCCATTTTGAATCACCAGTAGATGCGGCTATTTTACCATCAATGGTTGACGCACATTTTAGTGTTACAAAAGGTTTCTTATCATTACATGTATACCAGGCAAAATCTTCAATTAATGTTTCAGCCTCTTTATTAAGCGAGCTCATTTCAACATCAATTTTATTATCTTTTAATCTTTGGATTCCATTGCCTCGTACATCGGGATTCGGGTCTTTGCAGCCAATAACAACACGGCTGATACCTGCATTAATGATTTTTTCAGTACAGGGAGGAGTTTTGCCATGATGATTACAGGGCTCTAAAGTAACATAAATAGTACTTTGTTTTGCATCAGAGCCAGCGTCATTTATTGCCTCAACTTCAGCATGGGCAAGGCCTGCTCTTCTATGCCATCCTTGTCCGACAACTATATTATCCTTAACAACAACAGCGCCTACGGCAGGATTTGGAGACGTAAGACCTTTACCTTTTTGGGCCAAAGACAAGGCCTGCTCCATATATTTTTTATCATTTTTTTGATTAGTTGCTTGATTGTTCATCTGATTAGCTCACATGGTTAGCCCGGAGTTTTGCTATTGTCTTGCCCGGTCTCTTTATGGAGAATAATAGTTTTTAATTCCTGGACAAAATCGTCAACATCTTTGAAGTCCCGATAAACAGAAGCGAATCTGACATAGGCAACATCATCCAGTTTGTGAAGTCTTTCCATAACTTTTTCGCCAATTAATTGGGAAGGTACCTCTTTGTCGTTGTCTTCTCTTAGCTCACGCTGGATTTCTTCTACAAGCCCTTCGATCTGATCAATACTGATAGCCCGTTTTTCACACGCTTTTTTCACTCC
>JAGLLQ010000592.1 GCA_023140455.1 Desulfobacteraceae bacterium
CTTTTTGAAGAAAAATATGGTGACAAAGTAAGAGTTGTTTCATTGGGAGATTTCAGTAAAGAACTTTGCGGTGGGACCCATACGGAACGATCAGGGAATATAGGTGTTTTTAAAATACTTTCAGAAGAAGGTATTGCATCTGGAGTTAGAAGGATTGAAGCTGTTACAGGCGCAAGAGCTATTGACGAGATCAATATAGATAATTCCTTATTAAAAATATCAGGTTCTTATCTGAAAGATTCAAAAAAGAATATTCCAACAAAAATTAGTGCTTTATTAAAAGAAAAAAAAGATCTTCAAAAAGAGATTGAATCTTTAAAAACAAAAATAGCATCTAAATTTACGGATAACATTGATAATGAAATAAACGTTGTTAATGGTATAAGTGTGCTTGCCAAAAAAGTGGAAATCGACAATCCTTCACAATTAAGAGATCTTGCAGATAAATTCAAAGCTAAAATAAAATCCGGTGTTATACTTTTAGGCGCTGAATCAA
Source organism: Desulfobacteraceae bacterium (assembly GCA_023140455.1). The sequence continues at coordinate 497 of JAGLLQ010000592.1, forward strand.
ATGGCAAAGCTCTTTTGATATCAATAGTCACTGATGATCTTACAAAAAAGTACAAAGCAGGAGATATCGTAAAAAAAGCTGCTGCTCTTGTCGGCGGAGGCGGAGGAGGACGACCTGATATGGCACAGGCCGGAGGTTCAAATCCTGCAAACCTTGATAAGGCATTAAATTCAGTATATGATTTGATTTAATGACTGCTTATTTTATAAGACGACTTCTTCTTATAATACCGACATTTATCGGCATTACCATTATGGTTTTTACGATCACTCGATTTGTTCCCGGTGGTCCTGTAGAAAGAATCATTGCCAATGCAAAACAGATGCAGACTCAAACTTCTACTCAAAACATCGGTAACCAGCCCCTTTCTGAAGATCAGATCAATATGCTTAAACAATATTACGGGTTTGATAAACCTCTTTTTACCAGTTATTTTGAATGGCTTTTTAAAGTTTTAAAAGGAGATCTCGGGCAATCTACACGATATTATGATTCTGTTCTATCAATGATTAAAGAACGGATTCCAATTTCTCTCTATTTTGGTATATTGAGTATGATACTTGTTTATGGTGTATGTATTCCCTTGGGAATATCAAAAGCTGTTAAACATAAATCAGGATTTGATAATATATCCTCTATTATTATTTTTGCCGGATATGCTATTCCAGGGTGGGTAGCAGGAGTTGCTCTATTAGTCTTTTTTGCTTCGAAACTAAGTTTTTTTCCTCTTGGCGGATTTACATCAGATATGTTTTTTGAAATGACAATCTCTGAAAAAATCATAGATATTATCTGGCATACAATTTTACCTTTAGTTTCATATATGATTGGCTCATTTACTGTAATGACACTGCTTATGAAAAACACCCTTATGGATAATTTATCAAGTGATTATGTCAGGACTGCCATAGCTAAAGGGCTTTCTTTTAAAAAAGCTGTTTTTCGTCATGCCTTAAGAAACAGTCTGATACCAATTGCTACAAGTTTTGGGAATAATATTTCAATTATCCTTACTGGTTCTTTTTTAATTGAAAAAGTGTTTAATATTAATGGTATGGGACTTTTAGGTTATGAATCGGTTGTAGACAGAGATTATCCCGTTGTGCTGGGCATTTTGGTTATTTCATCACTTCTTTTTATGGTAGGGAATATACTTTCAGATATTTGTGTTGCAATTGTTGACCCAAGGGTTAGGTTTAAATGATTCAAATAAGCCATGAAATGCAAAAGAAAATAAAGAGATTTAAATCAATAAAAAGAGGGTATTATTCTTTTCTAATTATTTTGTTCATGATTGTCATATCCCTATTTGCAGAACTTTTTATTAATTCAAGAGCAATACTGGTTTATTACAATAATAATTTTTACTTTCCAACGTATCAGGATATGATTCCAGGTAAAGTATTTGGTTTTGATTATGATTATGAGACAAATTACAAAGATCTTAAAAAAAATATTAAAAAGAGTAATAATAAAAATTTTGTGATAATGCCCATTATTCCATACAATGCCTTTGAAAATGATTTAAAAGAAGGCAGATTTCCTCCATTTCCTCCATCGATTAAAGATAAACATTTTTTCGGTACTGATAATATTGGAAGAGATGTTTTTGCAAGGCTTGTCTATGGGTTTAGAATTGCAATTATTTTTTCTATGACACTTTTGATTTTAAATTATTCTATTGGGATAAGCATTGGATGTCTCATGGGATATTTTGGTGGTAAATTTGATCTTTTTTTCCAAAGAATACTCGAAATATGGAGTAATATACCATTTTTATATGTAATCATAATAATTTCATCAATAATAATACCAAATTTTATGATTTTACTTTTAATCATGGCATTTTTCCAGTGGGTTCAAATAACCTGGGTTATGAGAACTGTTACATATAAAGAAAAAGAACGTGAATATATTCTTGCGATTAGATCTCTTGGGGCTTCCCATGCCAGAATCATATTTAATCATATAATTCCAAATACGATTTCTATTATTGTGACTTATGCGCCTTTTGCGATCTCAGGAGGCATTGTTGCATTAACATCCCTTGACTATCTTGGATTTGGCCTTCGTGCGCCAATTCCTTCCTGGGGCGAACTTTTATCCCAGGGTTGGCAAAATATGGATGCATGGTGGATTTC
>JAGLLQ010000593.1 GCA_023140455.1 Desulfobacteraceae bacterium
GCAATAAAATTCAGTTTAACAGGCCTTGGCACTTTTACAAATGCAGGACTGCGATTCGGCATTGCTGTAATTGTAATTTTTTTATGGGCACGATTCAAAAAAATACCTTTAAAAATAAATAAAAAACAATTATTTCAACTTTTGCTGCTTTCTCTCTTTTTTATCACACAAGCTTCCTGTTTTTATTTAGGATTATCAAAGACCACTGTATCCCATGCCACCTTAATAGCTAACCTTTTACCATTTTTTGTTCTTGTTTTAGCGCATTATTTTATCCCAGGGGATCGGTTCACTCTAAAAAAAGCCATTGGAGTTACTATTGGGTTTATTGGTGTTGTATTTCTTTTTTTAGATAGTCATCAAGTGTCAAATGATGTAAGGACCGGAGACCTGATCATAATGTGTGCAGTATTGTTCTGGGCATTTAATGCGACCTATGCAAAAAAGATAATTGGAACTTTTAATTCGCTGCAGATAACCTTGTATCCAATGTTTTTCGGGGTACCTGTTTTCTTTATATGCGGATTTCTCATGGATCCTCAAATGGTAAAAAGCATTAATATAATTGTTATTAATGCTCTTTTATTTCAATCACTTGTGGCAACTTCCTTTGGATTTGTTGCATGGAATACTCAACTTCGAAAATTTGGTGCAACATCGTTACATTCATTTGTATTTTTAATGCCCATTGCTGGTGTGTGCTTTGGAGTTCTATTGTTTAATGAACCTGTAACCAAATATCTTATTGTTTCAATAATCCTAATTATTGTTGGAATAATATTAGTCAACAAACAATAACACAAAATTTATAATTAAAAACCAGCAAGTTATAAAACTATATGTTAAACTTTTTATTTTTCAAATTAATTTGTAGGAGTTAGAAAATGATAAGCCTAAGATTTAGATTTCTATTTGTATTGATTTTTATTCTATGTACCACTTCATTTGCGTTTGCTATTAATTACGAAGATGCTAAAAAGAAAGCAGAAAATGGTCATCTGGCATCCCAGATTGAACTTGCAGATTTTTTCTACACAGACCCTTTATCAAAAAATTATGAACTGGCTTTTAAATGGTATTTTGCAGCTGCAAAACAGGGGCATGAAGAATCTATGTTCACAGTTGGATTGATGGCATTCAGAGGAGAAGGAACACCCCGGGATCAAGCTGACGCATTAGAAATTTTCCAGCATCTTGCAAAAAAAAATCATCCAAAGGCAATAAACGTGTTGGGATATATGTACGAAAAAGGAATCGTGGTTGATCAGAATAGCAAAAGAGCCTTAAAGTATTATAAAAAAGCGGCTTCATTAAACGATACAGATGCCATAAGGAATTTAGGCGTAATATATGCAGAAGGTAAACTTGTGAAAAAAAACCTTAAAAAAGCCTTTCGATTTCATAAAAAAGCTGCTGATTCAGGAAATCCTGATTCCTGTGTAAATGTGGCACAAATGTATTATTTTGGTCAGGGTGTCAAGAAAAATCTTAAACAGACCATGGTATACAGTATCAAGGGGGCAGAAGGTGGTAATTCTTCAGGAATGGAATGGGCCGGATATCTTTATTATTACGGGGAAGGTGTTATGCAAAATCCCTCAGAAGCATTTAAATGGTACACTCTGGCAGCAGAAAATAAAAATCTAAATGCCCAGTACACCCTTGGTGTCATGTATGCTGAAGGACAAGGTACTAAAAAAAGTTTATATTCAGCTGATCTTTGGCTTGGGATCGCAGCTTATTGCGGACATAAAGATGCTGAAGTGTTGCTGGAGAAAGTTCGTGCTGAAGCGACCAAAAATAAAGTACTCATATTGAGAACCCCGTTAATATTGAAATACCATTGTGCTTGTTGTGAATAATAAACAAAAAGAGATTGAGGAAGGTGGATATTCTTTTCCAATTATGACTCTTTGGATGGTATATGCAGGGTTGATGATTACAATACCTTATATACCAATCATCTGGGTACGGATTGCTCTACACTTTGTTTATTTGCTTTTGATTTCAATTTTTTTAAGGACTGCATTCAGTTATACAAATTTTGAAAAATCTAAAAAAACTGATAAAGCATTATCATTTGGAACATGGAAATTGAATTATCTTTTATTTTTTGTATTGATTCCTTTTGGAGTATGGATCGGTCTTATGACAATGCGTGGATGGAGGTTCTGACATGAAATCAAAGCATAAGAAAAATCATTATGATAATAAGGATATAGACAAACAAGCTTTAACAGATATTAGAACTGTATTCAAAGGTGTTGGTGCTCTTGTATTTGTTATAGTGATGCTGTTTATTGTAATTAAAAAAATCAAAAATATTAAGGACATTCAAACATCCAGCTGGCTAAAACTTGCTGTTATTTTTATCTTTTGCACACTGGCTGGCGTAAAAATGTCAGGCTTTCTTGAAAAAAAAACTAATCTCAGTGAGAACACCTGTATGAACATCAGTGTAGGAGTAGTTTTTTCTATTGTTGGTGCAATTGTCTACCTGTTCTGGGATCAGTTCTTCTTGTCATTCTTCTCTTGACTTGAAAAATAATATATGGTTTATTTAATTTTTTAAAAGGAGAAACAAATGATTTTTTGCTTAACAGACAGATTTTATTTTTATTACAGGTATTATTTTTATACTGGTCTGCCTGTTTTGCGCTGAAGTTTATTTT
>JAGLLQ010000594.1 GCA_023140455.1 Desulfobacteraceae bacterium
ATATAATTATAGATGCCGGTCCTGTATTTTGGATTGCTGATCTATCTTATCTTTGGGTGTCCATACTGGCTTCTATCGTGACTTTTTTTTTAGTCCGGTATGTAAAACATGTTTTACAATTATTGTTATTTGTTGATGCATTTGGATTGTCCCTTTTTACAATCCTTGCAGCAGAGAAATCCATTAGTCTCGGATTTTCAAACCCAGTTGCTGTGCTTATGGGTGTTATTACTGGAATTGCAGGTGGCATGATTCGTGACATACTGACAGGCAGAATGCCCCTTCTTCTTGGTAAAGAATTTTATGCAACCCCTGCGCTGCTTGGAGCTATTGTCTTTACCATCCTAGATTACTATTTCCCTTTTCATAATTTTAATAGATTATATGCAATCGGTGTGATTTTTATACTCAGAGCATCGGCTATACAGTGGGGGCTATATTATCCAGCATGGCTCACTTATCGTGAAAAAACATAACTTGACATTTCAAAAGATATGCAAATCTCATTAATTTCTTGACAGAGAGCGCATATCTAAATATGGAGCACATACCAGATAACGTGAACAAAACCCATATTACAATAATTAATCAGGGTATAGATTTTATTGTTGACAATCTTTTTGAAAAGATAACTGATCTTTCTTTAAAAAAATAGACAGTTGTCTAAGCAGATCATTAAAATTTAAAAAGACCGGTCTTTTTAAAGAATCCGGTCTTTTTATTATTTTTGGTACTGAACTGTGGTTTTTATTCTTTTGGCAGCTTGGGAAACTTCTGACTGATTGTTTTATTAAACCCATCAAGTTCAGTTTCCACCTGTTCAAATAATTTATCAGAATCACCTTTAATAGTGATTTTTTCTATCACATCGCCCTGGGCAATGCTGTCCACAATTTTCTGGTCTTCATCACTTTCAATTACACCAAATACAGTATGAACACCATCTAAATGAGGGGTTGGGCCATGGGTGATAAAAAACTGGCTGCCATTTGTTCCGGGGCCGGCATTTGCCATGGAAAGAATACCGGGTTTATCATGCTTCAGATCTTTATCAAATTCATCTTTAAAGTCATATCCGGGGCCGCCCATTCCATTTCCATCGGGGCACCCGCCCTGAACCATGAAATTTGCAATAACACGATGAAAATTAAGACCGTTGTAGTACTCTCTCTTTACAAGATTGACAAAATTACCACATGTCAAAGGTGTCTTGTCCGCAAATAATTTTACGTTAATAGCACCTTTGCTTGTTTCAAAAACAGCTGTTAATTCAGACATAATTTCTCCTTTTTTAATAAAATAAATATGGTCAAATTTAAGGTTTAGTTTATAAATGTCAAATAAAAAGGTATCTAACTGAATATTTGTCATAAGAGATTAACCCAACAAATAACGTATTTTAATACATTGGTTTAACCAATACATCAAAATTTACTATGCTATACTAAATCTTCTTATGGAAAATATACAGATATCTAAGATGTACCCATGATCTCAGCAACGGATTTTCGAATATGAGCTGTGGTACATTCTCTGACTAAAGCTTCATCTTTATTTTCAATAGCTTGAATAAGCTCACATGCTTCTGAAAAGAAGCTTATAATATCGATTTGACGCGGGATTGATAACCAGAAACGAAGATAATGGCATAGCAATCTTTCCAATAGTTTTGCAAGATGTGTATTTTTTGCAACCTTAAATATATAATGATGAATTTTAAAATCAAAATCCACAATATCCTGATTACTTAAATTACTGTCAAAATTGATAATCTGGTTTTCTAATTCTTTTAAAATTTCCAATTCTGCTGGCGTGATACGCTGCATTGCCCAGACATTTGCCTGTACTTCAAGCACCATACGAATTTCAGTAACTTCCCTGATACGTTCAAGGCTCAATGGAGTTACAATAAAATGTGATCCATGCCTCATTATCCATTCTTCTGCCTGAAGGAGAATCAA
>JAGLLQ010000595.1 GCA_023140455.1 Desulfobacteraceae bacterium
GAACAAAATATGCTTCCCATGTATTATGCATTCTTGATGGCTTAAGGACTGCACGTCGGAAGATAGCATAAAGAGCCATTAAAAGGACCATGCCTTCCATGACATCTTTTAAGGCAATATAAAGATATCCTATCAGACCATCATGTCCAAAAATCGGAAGCTGAAAGCCTTTTACAAATCCTTCTCCATATAAACTGATACTACGGATTAAAAGAACACAGAATCCCCAGAAGATAAAAGCGTGCATAATGCCTGCAAGCCACTCTCTTTTTCTTCCCACAAGGCGTTTTTGACCAATTGCAAGAATTACCAGATTCTTAAGTCGCTCTACAATATTATTTATTCGACCAGATAGATCCACTGGTCCAAGTGCCAATAATAACTGGATTTTAAAGTACATTGTTCGACCAAAAATTCCTAAACCAACAATGAGCAGTATAGACATCAAAAGGGGATTCATAAATACCTCATCTACAAAGGATTAACTTCTAATTTTTTTAATCTCTTCTTTAAGAATTGGAACAACCTCAAAAAGGTCTCCAACAATACCATAGTCAGCTACATTAAATATTGGAGCTTCAGGATCTTTATTTACAGCAACAATTACTTTTGAGCCGTTCATTCCTGCAAGATGCTGGATTGCACCTGAAATACCGATTGCAAAATAAACTGTTGGTGCTACAATTTTGCCGGTCTGGCCTACTTGTTTGGCATGGGGCATCAAACCTGCATCAATAAGCGCACGGGATGAACCGAATCCTGCTTCAAGATCAGTAGCAAGTTCTTTAACAAGATCAATACCAGCCTGATCTTTAGCACCACGTCCTACGGAAACTACTATGTTGGCATCGGCAAGATCAATATCATCACCTGCTTCTGCCAGAATTTCTTTGATAATAGCTTTTAAATCTGTTTCAGGAGCAGACAATTTAATAGCATTTTCAGTTCCTGAGATACCTTCAGTTGCCTCAAATGCCCCTGCTCTTACCACAGCAACCAATTGATCAGTATTAACTTTAATGCGCTGGATCAGTTTATTGGCAGTTGCAGGCCGGGTTACTTCAACCTGTCCACCGTCAATGGTCACATCTGTGATTTCAGTGGCACATGCAGCATTTAATTGAGCGGCAACTCTTGGAGCCACAGCCTTCCCTGTTTCAGAAAAACCAAACCAGATAAGATTTGCTTCAAATTGTTTTGCCGCATCAACAACGCAAGATGCAAAAGGACCTGCTGAAAACAGTTCAAGGATAGAATCATCTGCAATGTATTGTGTATCTGATCCGGCATTTGCAAGATCTGCGGTTAAAGATTCTATATTTGATCCAACAGCAACGACTGCAGTTTCAGCATTAAGTGCTTTGGCTTTTGATAACAATTCAAATGTGCTGCCTTTCAGCACACCTTGTTTGATGTCTGCTACTACGAGTATTTTTGTCATGATATTATATTCCTTATATAGGATTAGGTATAGGTGCTATTAGTATTATAAAACCTTGGCTTCATTAAAAAGAAGACCTACAACCTCTGCTGTGATTTCAGCAGCATCGCCTTCAAATTTCTGCCCGCCTTTTCGCTTTTCAGGCTCTATATATTCCACAACTTCTAATTGCAGAGCAGCGCCGCCCAAATCATCAATTGAAGTGCCAAGAGCGCCTAAATCCATTGTTTCAATCTTCTTTTTCTTTGCCATCATAATACCGCGCATTGCAGGCAAACGAGGTTCATTAATACTATCACTGACTGTCACTACAGCAGGCAATTCAAGTTCTACAATTTCAGTTCCTGCATCACCAAGTCTTGAAACTTTAACGTGGGTGTCATCCACAACTTCAATTGCAACTACATTACTTACACAAGGTATATTAAGAAATTCTGCTAACATAATACCTGTCTGACCATTATCTGTATCCTGAGCTTGTTTTCCTGTGATGATCAGGTCATATTCGCCCTTTTCATATACTTTCTGCAATACTTTAGCATAAACAGATGAATCAGCTTTTACCAATGCAGGGTCATCAATGAGAATTCCATTCTCAATTCCCATGGCATAGCATTTTTTGATCATATCAGCATTATCGTCACCGCCAATACTGACCAGAGTTGTCTCTGCGCTGTTATTTTCTTTAAGTTGGACTGCGGCTTCCACTGCATTTTCATCCCAGGCATTAATAACATATTGCAGCCCGTCTTCAACAATGGCACCATCATTTACGCGGATGTTTAATTCCACATCAA
>JAGLLQ010000596.1 GCA_023140455.1 Desulfobacteraceae bacterium
TACTGCAAAACTTTTATATCGTGACAGGAGGGGCTAAAAATGAGTTTAATATTTGGACTTATCACAGGTATTCTTTTTGGCTTTATCTTGCAACGATCCGGCATACTATCATATGAAAAACAAGTCGGAGCGCTTAGATTAATTGATATGACAATGTTTAAACTAATGCTTACTGCGATTATTGTCGGCTCAATTGGCATCTATTTATTTAATGATTTAGGTGTTATCAAGCTTAGTCTGAAAGGGACATCAATTGGCGGACAGGTCGTTGGCGGCTTGATTTTTGGAGTGGGCTGGGCTTTGTTAGGTTATTGCCCCGGCATTTCCGCAGGAGCACTGGGAGAAGGTCATCTTGATGCACTTTGGGGAATAATAGGAATGTTGTTCGGAGGTGCTGTTTATGCAATGATTTATCCTTTTATGAAAAAATACATAATCAGTATAGGATCATATGGGAAAATATCAGTTCCCCAGCTTTTGGGGCTGAATCATTGGGTGGTAATCATTATTTTCAGTATTCTAATGCTTATACTATTTCGATTTTTTGAGAAAAAAGGGCTGTAAAAGGCCAAAAACTAAGGAGAAAAAATGGGAAGAATTTTAATAGTGTCTGCCACAAGAGCTGGTGAAACACAAAAAATAGCAGAATTTATAGCAGAAGGTGTTCGGATTGCAGGACATGAGGCTGTGTTAAAAAAGGTACCCGAGATTAAGAAGGAAGAAGATTTAAATGGCTATGACGGCTATGCATTTGGTTCTGCAACCTATCATGGCGAAATGATTTCATCAATGAAGCAACTTTTATTTATTGCGGAGAGAGCAGAACTTAAAGATAAGCCGGCAGGAGCATTTGGCGCCTATGGCTGGAGCGGGGAAGCTCCGGGTAGAATATTTGAAACCATGGAACATATTTATAGCATGAAAATGGTATCAGATCCCCTGATGCTGAAGGCAAGCTGGGTAGGGGGAGGAGCTAAGGCTGCCCAGGATTATGGCAAAAGTATTACAGCAATGATTTAGGAAAGAACTATGAATGATAATAATATGATATTAGCATGTTTGAAATGTGGAACAAAAAACAGAGTCCCTTTGTCACGGGTCACGGAATCCCCAAAATGTGGTAAATGTGGGAATCTCTTGTCTGCAGATATTTTAAGCCAGCCTGTTGATGTCTCAGATAATACCTTTGATAAAGAAGTGTTGAATTCAGCACTTCCTGTCTTGGTGGACTGCTGGGCACCATGGTGTGGACCCTGCAAGGCTGTTGGTCCGATTTTAGATGAGCTTGCAGAAAAATATAAAGGCCGGCTGAAAATAGCCAAAGTTAACGTAGATGAAAATCAGGGAATCGGATCAAGGTATTCCATTGCAAGTATACCAACAATGTTTCTGGTTAAAGATGGTAAAATTGTTGATACCCTAATAGGTGCATTGCCCAAAGAAGCATTGGAATCACAAATTGCAAGAATTCTTTAAGCAGGATCAAGAGAAAGATCAAGCGAAAGAAGAATTCATACAATGGCTGAACCTTCAGTGGAATATTGAATTTAAATGTGTCC
>JAGLLQ010000597.1 GCA_023140455.1 Desulfobacteraceae bacterium
GTCCACATGGTAAAATCTTTTGTATAATCTATCTTGTCTCCAAACTCATAACTTGACAGCCAACCACTCTCATCTGCAGCATATTCTCCTGTTATGGCCTCGCTAAAGTACTCAAGCCCTACTCCCTGTGAATGCTGATAATTAAGTGACCAAATCATTTCTCTTGATAATTCATCGATCTCAGCACGATACTTAGGAAGTATTTCATCTCGCATTTCAAGCAAGCCGCCGAGCCTTCCTCCGGTAACCCTGTCAGAGATATCCTGCATGCCGCTCATTGAACTTTCCCATGCAACCTCTTTATCCTGCATTCTCAATGCATATGTATCAACTCCATTGACTATGGTAAAACCATTAGCTGCACTTACAATAAGGGCACTGTTTGGTTTTTCAAAAGTATCAATATCAATAAGATCACCTAATTCATCTACAAGCCTGTTCCTCTGATCTCTTTGATCATTTGCTGATCTGTTAATTTCCAGACCTATTATCTCCTGATTCAACTCTGCAATCCTCTCTGTAAGAGAATTTATTCTTGTCACTGCAGCATCTATATCAGAAGTAAGATCTTCAGAGATACTATCCATATCAAGAACAGATGCTTCAAATCTTGATGCGAGCTTAATCCCGTTTTCAAAAACTGTTACTCTTTCTGATGATCCCAAAGGGTTATCCGAAAGGTCGTGCCAGGAATTCCAGAATTCATTTAACATACTTCTGATACTTGTATCTGAACTTTCATCAAAAAAGCCTTCCAGAATCCTCATATATGATTCCTGCTCCTCAAAAGAAGCCTGGGTAGACAGTTCATTTGTAAGTCTCTGTTCAAGAAGCTGATCAACACTTTGACGAATTTGATAAGTATCAACACCTGTTCCAAAAAGAAATCCACTGTAGAGAGAGGGCTTCATGCTCTGTTGCTGGGCGCTCTGGACACTGTAGTCAGGATTATTTACATTTGCAATGTTTTGCCCTGTTATATTCAAGCCATACTGCTGAGCTGCTATGGCTGTCTTTGCTATGCTTAAAGTTGAACCTATACCACCCATATTACACCTCTTGTCGTATCAGACAATTTCCCTTTTTCCTGACCGGAACAGAACCCGAGTTCTTATATTGACTTTCATCAGTAACACTCATTATTGTAGAAAATACATCATCAATAACCAAAAGATATGAATTAACATGCCTGCTGTTAGTAAGAGCAACTGCTTTTATATCATCCTGTTCAACCATGATTAAAGTCTTTAATTTTAAAAGATCTGATTTAGTTGCATCAGACACAGGTATTTTTTTTATTGCTTTTGAAAGACTGAATGATTCAATACCCATATCAATTTGAACAGATGCCTCCTCAAATAAGGCAAGAATCCTTTCGCTTAACATTGCAATTTGTGACCCAATTTCTTTTTTTTGTTTGATTGTTTTCCACAGTGAATCAATATCAATTTTAACAATACAATCTTTTTCCTTCTGGAAAATATTTTTCAGCTCTTTAAACAAAAAAAGCTGCTCCTTGAGTACATCTTCAACTTCACAGGCAAATTTTTCCATCTCATATCTCCTTTATATTGTTATCGACTCCTGCACCTATAGAATTAAGGATATTATCTTATTGATCCTGTGTTTTATCCCTTAATTCATTATACAAAAATTCACTTATTCCAAGTCCATTGCCTTGTTTTGATAAATTTTCAGCAAGATACTCATCATACATTGATTTATAGATATCCATACCGTGATTATCTGTTTCAAACAGAGCATTTCCCGGTAAAGAATCCCGCATATTCTTCAACATGCTCTTTAAAAAAATTGCTTCAAAGCCCTGGCAGGCTTCTTTGAGTTCTTTGTCTTCGGTGCTATCAGCCAGCCTTGCACTGTTTTTCAAGGCTTCAATATTTGAATTCGCCTTGTTAAAATTGTAAATATCTTGATTTATTATACTTATATCCATGTTTGCTAAATCTCCGGAAAAATTATATTATCTCAAGCTCTGCCTGAAGTGCCCCGGCAGCTTTTATGCTCTGTAAAATACTGATAAGATCACTAGAAGATGCACCTATGGAATTAAGTCCATTGACAAGTTCTCCAATGGTTGAACTTCCTGGCAATTCCAGTGTACTGCCTATTCCCTCGTTTTCTTCCCCTTTATTTACAAGAACTGAAAGGTTGCCATGGGCAATTGCAACAGGCGAAATAGTAACATCCTCTCCTATTACTACAGTTCCTGTTTTTTCATTAATAACAACACGTGCTTTGGTATCAGGGACAACTGAAAGACTCTCAATATCAGAAATAAATTCTGCCACTCCTGTTTTCCACATATTGTCTGGAATTTTAAGGTTTATTGCACTCGAATCAATTGTCTCTGCAACACTTGGCCCAATGGATGCATTTATTGTATCTGCCATCCTTCTCGCAGTTGTAAAATCAGGCCTGAACAATGACAAAATAAGGTTTCTCTTTCCATCAAGCTTAAATGGAATCTCGTTTTCCACAGTAGCACCATTTGGCACCCTAACTACCTGAAGGTGTCCGTCATCACCGGCTCCTACTGCTACTGCGCCCTGGGCAATTGCATAAATTTTACCATTTATTCCTTTTAAAGGAGTTATTAATAGTGTTCCACCTTTAAGACTTTTTGCATCACCTAATGATGATGCCACAATATCAATTCTATCCCCTATTCTTGCAAAAGGTGGAATATTGCCTGTCACCATTACAGCTGCAACATTCTTTACATTAAGCTGGTTTTTATCAATATGGATATTCATCTTTTCCATCATATTTCCAAGAGATTGCTTTGTGAAATTAACACCGGATTTATCTCCTGTTCCATCAAGTCCTACAACCAACCCGTACCCGATTAGCTGATTGTCCCTCACTCCTTCAAAGCTGGTAATATCCTTGATGCGCTCTGCATTCACTGTGGTTGAAAGCACACAGATGATCGCCATCAGTAAAGTAAGTAATATTATTTTTTTCATATTGTTATCTTTCTTCATGTTAAATTCTATTTTCCGTAAGGGCTTATTGCAATAAGCCCC
>JAGLLQ010000598.1 GCA_023140455.1 Desulfobacteraceae bacterium
ATGAATCAGATCAAAGCAATAACAAGAGCTGGTATGGGACCTTGTGGATATAAAACATGTGAAAATTTGATGAAGCAGATCTTCTGGGCAGAAAAAATTGCGCAGGAGGATATGGTTTTAAATGTTCGTCGCCCGCTTTATGTTGAAGTCCCATTAGGTAAATTTGCAAAAGGAGGTCAATAATGAAAACATTTGATGTGATAATAATTGGAGCAGGCTCCATTGGAGTCCCTGCTGCTCTTTCATTGGCCCAAAATAAATTGAAAGTTCTTGTAATTGATTCCCTTGCATCGCCGGGACAGGGGCAGAATAAAAAAGCCATCGGTGGTATTAGAGCCACACATTCTGATAAAGGAAAAATTACAACTTGTCTTAGAAGTATTGAAATTTTTTCTACCTGGAAAGAGATGCATGGTGATGATATTGGCTGGATATCAAACGGGTATAGTTTTCCTGCTTATAGTGAAAAAGATGAGAAAATGCTGAAAGATTTAATGAAGGTTCAAAAATCATTTGATCTTAATATTAAATGGCTTTCTACTGACGAATATCTTGACATCGTACCGGGAATTAATAAAAAAAATCTTCGGGGATCTACATATTCACCTGAAGACGGCAGTGCATCTCCTTTGCTTGCAATCAATGCTTTTTACTTTAAAAGCATAGAATATGGTGCAGAGTATAAGTTTAATGAAAATGTTATATCCATAGATACTTCAAAGACAGATGAGATAAAAATAAAAACTGATAAAGGTGAATATTCCTGTAATAAAGTAATAAACGCAGCAGGAAACTATGCAAGAGAGATTGGAAAATTAGCAGGTATTGATCTTCCGGTCACGCCAGACAGCCATGAAGGCGCGATAACTGAGCCTGTACAAAGGTTTTTTGGTCCAATGATTGTGGATTTAAGATCTTCGGAAGACCATGCTACTGCTGATTCTGTCAATTATTATTTTTATCAGAATAATGAAGGACAGGTAATTTTTTGCCTTACTCCAAAGCATCTCATGATTGGAACTGAGAGTGAAGCCACATCAGTATTTTTACCCCAGGTAGCAAAAAGAATGGTCTCATTATTTCCAAAACTTGGTAATCTTAAAGTCAGGAGAACATGGAGAGGTCAATATCCCATGACTCCGGATGGATTCCCTCTTGTCGGGACAAAAGGTAGCAATCCAAATTTTATCAATGCTGTTGGTATGTGTGGTCAAGGTTATATGCTTGGTCCGGGCTTAGGCGAATTATTATCAAGAATGGTCACCCAGGAGTTGTCTAAAGACGATATTGACGTTTTAAAACATTTTGATTTAGAGCGTGATTTCTCCGGTATAGAAAAGTTTAAGTAACTCACTTTAAAAGAGCAATCAGGTATATTTAAGTTTGATTGCTCTTTTGCAATTTTCAGGATTTTTGAATGTTTAAGCAGGCAAAACAAAATATGGTTTTTCAGGACATTGTTGAGCAAATTCAAAAAGCAATTCTCAACAACACCTTTGAGCCCGGGCATAAATTGCCTTCCGAGCGTGAGCTGAAAGATATGTTTAATACCAGCCGAAACACTTTGAGAGAAGCTCTCAGAGTTCTTGAACAAAAAGGACTTATTGAGATAAGACCTGGTGTATCTGGCGGTGCAATTGTAAAGCAAATCGATACCGACCCCATAATCGAATCTTTGGCTCTCTTAATCAAATCAGGTAGCATCTCCTTAGAGCATCTGGCAGAATTCAGGATTAAACTGGAAGGAAGTTTAGTAGAGCTTGCTGCAAAAAGAGCTGAAGAAAGTGATGTGCAGATTATGAAAGATCTTTTAAAAGAAGCAGAAGTTTGTATTAAAAAACTTGATTGGAATGGATTTTTAATAATTGATAAAAAGATGCATACCATGTTGGGAAAGATTACAAGAAATCCTGTATTTCAATTTATACAAAAAACTATTCATGACAATATCCATAATTATTATGATGAGTACCTTCCAATGAACAAAGAAATTGCCCGGGAAAATTATAATGATTTTCATATAATCATTAAAGCTATTGAGAATAAAGACAGTAAAAAAGCTTCGAAACAGATCATGGATCATGTCCATAGGTTTAATTTAAGAATGCAGCATAGATAACCAGCAGGAGCTCCTTGCCAATATCCCGATAGAAACATATCATAAGAAAAAAATGACAAAATGTTAATGTAATTAAGGAGATTCACAATATGGGGCACTCGGCAACGAAATTTATATTCTTTCATTTTGCGGGGAACCAGAAAAACAAAGTATTGCCGACAACGGCTTATTAAGCCAATGGCGAGGTTATGGAGCTGGAGGCGGTGCCGCTTTGGTATTAGACACCGAAAAATTAGAGGAAATACTCGCTAAAGAAGCTATGAATTATCAGTATAGTGCGGTCCAAATTGCCGATTTGATATACAGTGATGATGAACAAAAGCTAAAAGAAGAGCTGTCGGATAAGATAAAGATTCTCGCTGATATAGCAAAGCAATTTTTTAACCACAAAAATGTTAGCAAGGGAAAAGAAATTGATTTATCTATAGGGTACATTCCTTTTGTAAGTTGCATAAGTCGTTATAAACATTTTGGTTTTAGTGAAGAAAAAGAAGTCAGAGTAGTCGCCTTACCAAAGTTAATAGATGACGAAATAATTAAATTTGTTAAAGCGGATGGTATAACCTTGAAACCGGAAAAAGTGCGCAAAGATAGATCAAATAAGGAACAACGTGTACCTTACATTGAACTCTTTGATTCGGCTGACATAAACTTACCGATTGAAAAAATTATTATTGGGCCTCACAAGAATCAAGAGGTCCGTGAAGCGGAACTACTCGAAATATTATCAAAAACTAACATTGAAATAGTATGCTCAGAGATCCCCTACGCTGACAGATAAAAAATAAAAAAGATTGGCGCTTAACCAATCACTGGTGCGGGTGCAAAAGGTCGTGCCGCACAGTTCATCATTCTCTTTTAAAAAAAACGATTCAATGCATTATGCAACAATATGTTGCATAATGCAATTCATTGTGCTATTTTGTTATGTAAATGATACTTGAGGAGGCAACCATTATGACGACCGCAGTGAGAATTACAGATAATTTGGCAAAAGAAGCAAAAATATTTAGTAAAATTGATAAACGTTCATTAACTGGACAAATTGAACACTGGGCATATATTGGGAAATGTGCTGAAGAAAATCCTGATT
>JAGLLQ010000599.1 GCA_023140455.1 Desulfobacteraceae bacterium
AAAATTGCTTTTGCTGATTTAAATATTGAAACTCCAAAAGCATCTATGAGTATTGTTGGACTTGAACCTCTGAAACAAGCAAGAAATCCGAAAGAAATAACAGGTGATGCAAGTATTGTTGCGCAAAAAATTCTGAAAATCCTGAAAGATGAAGCAAAGGTGCTAGTATGAAAAATATCGGCATCATCATAGAAACAGATAATGGGAAAATCAAAGAGGCCAACTTTGGCATGATTACTCTGGCAAGGGATAATAAGGCTGAGGTTGAGACTGAGCTTTTTGCTTTTGTTATGGATGCAGATGTAAAAGCTCTGAAACAAGACTTAGAATCATTTGGTATAACAAAAATCATTGATATTTCCCTTGTAAATGACCAGCAGAACAACCCGGTTGTCCGGGCTAAAGCCTTAATAAGTGCTATTAAAGAATTTAAGATTTGTGTCTGTTTTGGCCTTTCAACTGCCATGGGCAAAGACCTTTTGCCGCGAATCGCAGCTTTGCTTGAGGCACCTCTGGTCATGGATTGTGTCAATGTTGACCTTGAACAAAATATAGCAAAGACTTCTCAATATTCCGGCAAAACCATTGCAGCAATAAAACTAGTCGGAGATGTCTTAATGTTTGGTGTACGGCCTAATACTGTTGAATCAGTTAAGGCTCAGGTTAAGGCTTTTGCAGAAATATTGAAATTTGATGGGAAAAATTTTGGTTCCGACAGTTTAAGAGTTATTAAAGCAGGTGAAGCAGACAAGACAGGAAAAATTAATCTTGTTGAAGCTGATGTAATTATTGCCGGAGGCAGGGGAATGCAAAATAAAGAGAATTTTGCCATTCTGTCCCAATGTGCTGAAAAGTTAAACGCTGCTGTGGGAGCATCAAGAGTAGCCGTTGATTCAGGTTGGGCACCTTATTCCATGCAGGTGGGGCAAACCGGCGAAAAAGTAAGCCCCAAGGTTTATATTGCCTGTGGCCTCTCAGGGTCTGTCCAGCATTTTGCAGGAATGAAAACTTCCGGGATAGTAATCGCCATAAACAGTGATGAAAATGCTGCCATAATGTCTAATTGTGATTATTATGTTAAGGCTGACGCATTAAACATTATACCGGAGTTAATAAAGTATTATTCAAAGGTCTCAAAGTACCAGGCTCAGGAGTAGTTAAGGGCTACAAAAATTATAAAATCTATATCAGCTGTTATTGGATGTCATGCTGATGAATCCAGCCACAAGGTCATCAATCTCCATCTCACCATCCCTGACAAGTGCCTGTAGTGCGATCCCCTGTAAGCTTGCAATCAAACAGACTGCAACTGCTCTATTGGTTTTTTTGGGTTCAATTCTGTCCAGGGCCTTTTCAAATACATCCACAAATATGTCATAGGCAGCCTGGATCTTTACAATAATTGGTCCCCGGATGCCACTAAACTCAGCTGCCAGGGAAGCCAGGGCAATAATAGAATCCGGATGATTGTGAAATCTATCCATGAAAATATCCATCATGCCAGTCATCATTTCATCATAATTTTTATGTTTCTGATCTAGAAATTTAATGTATTGGTCAAAGCTATGGTTTAGTTCGTCAACAACATCATCAAGAATATCTGTTTTTGATTTGTAGTGGTGAAATATTGCCCCTGTGGTCATGCCAATGTGATAAGCAATGTCCTGTATGGTTGTTTTGTGATACCCAAGTCTTGCAAAAAGATAGGTTGCAGTATCAAGAATTTTTTTTCTGGTGGCAATTCTTTTGGCTGCTTTCTTATTAATCGGGTTTGGCATAATCAATCCTTAATTGTTTTATAGTTTTTTTCAAGGGGACTCTGTTTTCATCCCATCACCTGATCTTATAGTATGCTTTTTTCATATACGCTATATTTTTTTTAAATATTATTTTTAATCTTGATTTTGTTAAAAAGTTGTGCTAAGGCTTAAGGTAACATATCACATATTACATATTATGTGATAGTAGAAAACCTAAGGCAGCATACTAAAATATAATTTAGGCTTTAGAGTATACCATGTTTATCTGATGATGTAATAGATTACCAGTAATCAACTTCTGGAGAAAAACATTGAAACACTGGCCGGTAAAAGAAGCAACAATAATTAAAAAAATGATCGAACAACATGCCCACCAAGGTGAGTATGCTGTTTTTGATGCAGATAACACCATCTGGTACCAGGATATGGAAGAAACTCTTCTGCCCTATTTAGAGAACAAAGGTGTTTTAACCCGACAGACTATTGACCCCTCCCTCCATCTCATACCTTTCCATCCTGATGATACACTGCTCTCCTACGGATTTAAGCTCTATAATATTGATCACAAGATTGGATATCCATGGTTTGCCCAAATTTTTTCAGGATTCACACTTGCTCAACTCAAAGATTATGTGGATGAGCTTTTTGCCCTTAATGGAAGTGTGATACCCTGCAAATATTGGGAAAATGACCAGTTGGTTGATTTCTTGCCTCAAGCCCCCCGTATCTATCCAGCCCAGCGAGAATTGATAAACACATTGCAGGAAAACGGTATTGAAGTTTATGTGATAACAGCTGCTCTTGAAGAATTGACAAGAATGATTGTTTCTGA
>JAGLLQ010000006.1 GCA_023140455.1 Desulfobacteraceae bacterium
CAAAAGCACCATTGCCAAATGAGCTTATATCATGGATTGCACAGGCTACCCGCTCTTTTCCAGTACCAGTTTCACCTGCAACATGAACAGGGTAGGTGTACATGGCAACATCCTGGATTTGTCTGAAAACATCCTGCATGACTTTGTCTTTGCCAATGATGCCTGCAAAGTTTGACAAGTCTTCGGCTTTTAAGGAAAGATTAAAGGTTTCTGTCATATCTCTGAAAGAGGCAATTACTCCATTAAAGGTACCCTCTTGATCTTTAATGGGAGAGACAGACATTTCAACTTTACGGGTAGACCCGTCTTTAGTAACTATAGCCAAAGGATATTCTTTTATATTTGAATGAAAGGTTGGGATGGTGTCACAAAAAGAACATTTGTTTCCACAAAAAGGGGAACTGAAAACATTATGGCAATCTTTATTGAGAACTTCAGCTTTTGTGTAGACGGTGATTCTTTCAGCTTCTTTATTAAAAGATAAAATTATTCTTTCAGAAGTGTGGATAATAATTCCAATACGCAGGCTGTCCAGAATAAGAGTAAGCTTGTCAGGGTCCAGAAGAGATGGTGTCAGGTCTTTCATTGCATAATTTTCCAAATAAATAATAATTATTCTTATAAATTATACAAATGGCACATTTATGTATCAAACGCAATCTTTTTTAATTTTTTCAGGCTAAAAGTTATTCCATGGTGATACAGTTTTTGGGACAATTAATTATGGCTTCATGGATATCTTCATCTGTATAATCGTCCAGAGGAAGTGTTTCAACAAAGCCTGCGTCATTGACCTGGAATGCCTGTGGAGCAACCTCAACACATACTTCGCAGAGGATGCAACATTCCAGATCAATAACAGGAACCTTCATAGATCAGAAGATTCTTATTTAAAATATCGGTTCAAAAGTCCTTGAAATGCCATGCCATGACGTGCTTCATCTTTACACATTTCATGTACAGTATCATGGATTGCATCATATCCTAACTCTTTAGCTTTTACAGCAATCGCTTTTTTCCCGGCACAGGCACCGTTTTCGGCAAGAACGCGAACAGTCAGGTTTGCTTTGGTATCTGCTTCAACTACTTCGCCTAGAAGTTCTGCAAACTTTGCTGCATGTTCTGCTTCTTCAAAGGCAATTCTTTTATATGCGGCTGCAACTTCCGGGTAACCTTCACGGTCTGCCTGACGGCTCATGGCAAGGTACATGCCTACTTCTGTGCATTCGCCCATAAAGTTGTCTTTTAAGCCCTGAAGGATTTCAGGATCAACATCTTTTGCCACACCAATTACATGTGCATCAGCCCAGGTCAGTTCGCCTTCCTGAACAGTGAATTTATCTTGTGCTGCATTGCATTGTGGGCATTTTTCAGGGGCCTCATCACCTGTTTGTGAATAACCGCATACTGAACATACATAAGTCTTCATCTTAATTTTTCTCCTTTATTTGATTCTTCCCACCAGCCTTTATCAATATGTTTTTGTTTCTCCCTTTGAGCAAGGTCTAAAATCTTGTATCCGGAATCAAGTAAAATTCCATAAAGAACCCCACACCCCGGATCTTCTCTGTGCTCATCACCATTTTGTGCAAGCTGGATCATCTGTTTTGCAAGCTTTATTGTGCCTGCAATGTTTGTGTCACATTTTTTTTTAAGCATAAATAATATCACTCATTTTGGATCACCCTTGAACAGGTAATATTAATTTCGTAATTAGATTTAAACGATACAATAAACATGCCAGAATAATTTAAAGTCTTCTTTTTTATGCTATCTCAGAAATTTTTATTTTTGATATATCCCAACCATCGAACAAAGGGATAGTGTTTGTATCTGATAATATATGTGACGGTATAAGCTCTTTGTTGTTTGTATCCATATTTAATAAGGCTCTTACAGCATATCCTCTTTTAACAGGGTCTTTTGAATCTAAAAAAAGTATAATTGATTGTTTCACAGTCGTATCAGATGTTCCGCTGTGCAAAAGATAAGTGCCAACGCCCCATAATGAACCTCTTTGAAGCATTTCATGTTCGAGAAAATTACCTTCAGGATTAATATATGAAAACAGGATAGATTCAAATTCTTCAGCCAGGGTTTTATTCAGGCTTAATATCTCTCCCATTGCTTCAACAGAGCCCCAGCCAATCCCTCCTGATTCATCATTGAGATTCCACATAATCCTTCTTAATATTATCCTTGCATCTTCCATTTTCTTTTTTGCAAGCCGTTGAGTAAGACCACCCATGGCAGCACTGCTCCTGAACCTTATAAGATCATCCAAGCTGTAAAAATACGAAAATAATGGAGATGCAAGCATCTTATCAGGGATCTGTTTTAACTTATCAAATGCATCTTCTCTGCTTTTTGATAGAAGGATTTGCCCTACCTGCTTTTTTATTTGCCTTCCGTGTGGTTTTACCATTTGATCGGTTTCCCTATCTGGATCATTTTTGTATCAATAATAGTGTCTCTTGTTACAATTTCTACCCCATTTCTGACTGCTCTTTTTAGTTTTTCAGCATAAGTTTTGTCAATCATGTCTGCAGGTCTGAAACTTTTAGCATCCATGCGCTGAATCAGGTAAAAGATAACACCTCTGTGACCTTGAGAAACAAGATATTCAAGTTCATCCAAATGCTTTTGCCCTCTTAAGGTCACTGCATCGGGAAACATTGCAACGCTGTTTTCAACAAGGGTGCAGTTTTTTATTTCAACATAGCACTTTTCCCCATTGGTTTTCTCCAGGAGCAGATCCAGCCTTGTATGCTCACTGGTTTTTATTTCTGCTTTTATTTTGTCATAGCCGGATAATTCTTCTATTAAATCGTTTTCAATGGCTTGTTTAACAAGCTTATTTGGCACCTGGGTGTTTATACCGATCATTGTCCCGGATCCTTGGAGCAGTTCCCATGTATATTTCAGCTTTCTTTTGGGATTAGTGCTCTCTGACAGGAAAACCTGTGATCCAGGCTCTGCGCACCCTTTCATGGACCCTGAATTGGGGCAATGGGCAGTCACAGTTCTGCCGGTTTCAACAAGCTGGACATCGGCAAGGAATCGTTTGTAACGTTTAATCAGTATTCCGCTAATAAGTGGTGGTAACTTATATGCTGCATCTTTCATTGTATTATCCTTTCTTTCAAATGATCCATACTCAAATCCTTTCTGATACCAAATCTGGTCAGGCAGAAATCATATTTGACAGGATCTGACGGTAATATGTTTTTAAATCCATTGGTAATTTCAATCGCTGTTTTAATATCCTGGCTCTTTCTCCTGGTAAACTTAAGCATAACTCCAATTTTATACATATGTGTATCTAACGGGATAATTAATTGAGACAAATTGACTTTATCCCATCCTCCCGGGTCAACAAGATCCTTTCTAACCATCCAGCGTAAGAAAAGGTGGCTTCTTTTACAGGCACTATTTTTTTTGGGATCTGCCAGAAGATGTCCGATCTCTTTGTTTCCTGTTATCTGTTCAGAAAGGAATGTAAGCCCGGGCATGACTGTTTTATCGTCAGATGACCATCCGGAATAAAAACAATTTTCAAGGGATGAAAAACGTTCTAAAATTTCTTTTATGCCCCATAAGAGACTGGTCAGATGTGTCTCATTTGCAAAGCGGTATTTAAAACCCTTAAAAGCATCAATAATATCTTGTTTTGTATGATTTAGAAGATAGTCAAAGGGGCTGGGCTTAAGTTTTTCTAAAATCTTCTCAACTATTTTCATGATCATTTCAACGCGCCCATAGGC
>JAGLLQ010000060.1 GCA_023140455.1 Desulfobacteraceae bacterium
AGTTAATCTTGCATGGGGTGTGGATTATGTTTTAGATGAAGTTTTAAAACATACGTCTCTTGAAAAACGGTCTGAGGTTTGCCTTGCAACAGCTCTTGAAATCGTTGAAATGGAAGCTGAGAATTGTAGAAAAATAGGTGAGAATGGTTTTTCAATCATTGAAGATATTAGTCAAAAAAAACAAGGAAAGACTGTTAATATTTTAACCCATTGCAATGCAGGATGGCTTGCATGTATTGAATATGGAACAGCTACAGCGCCGATTTATAATGCTTTTGAAAAAAATATAGATGTTCATGTCTGGGTGGATGAGACACGACCTCTGAATCAAGGCTCAAGACTTACAGCATGGGAGCTTTTGCAAAAAGGGGTGAAGCATACTATTATTACAGATAATGCAGGCGGGCATCTGATGCAGCATTCAATGGTTGATGTTGTTATTGTGGGAACAGACAGAACAAGCAGAACCGGTGATGTGGCAAACAAGATTGGAACATATTTAAAAGCACTTGCAGCCAAAGCAAATAATATCCCGTTTTATGTAGCCCTCCCTTCTTCAACATTTGACTGGGTAATTAGAGATGGGGTGGCCCAGATTCCCATAGAAGAGCGCGATCCTGATGAAATAAGATATGTCCAGGGCAAAGATGAAAATGGTGTTATTACAAAAATTCTTATTCCGCCTGAACAGAGCCCTGCTGCTGATTATGCCTTTGATGTGACACCTGCTTCACTTGTAACAGGTTTTATTACGGAACGCGGTATTTGTGAAGCATCAGAACAGGGCATATTATTACTTTTTCCTGAAAAAGTTTAAATTAGACCATGTGGAGAGAAGCCATGCACGATAAAGAGTATTTTGAAAAAAGATATAAAACCAATGATAAACCATGGGATAATGACAGGCCTGATTCAAATCTTATTAATCTTTTTAATAAGAAACGGATAACAGGTAAAAAAGTTCTGGATGTTGGGTGCGGTACAGGAAGCAATTGTATATGGCTTGCACAAAATGGATTTAAAGTAACTGGCACTGATTTTTCAAAAACTGCAATTAAAATGGCAAAAGAAAATGCAAAAAAGAACAATGTTAATGTTACTTTTATAGAAAATGATTTTTTAAAAAACAAGATTAAGGGATATCCCTTTGATTTTATATATGATAGCGGCTGTTTTCATTCTTTTGATATAGGTGAACCAATGAAAGCATTTGCCAAAAGCGCAGCTGATCATTTGTCTGAACAAGGTAAATGGCTTAGCATAGTTGGGAATATAGATGAAAAACGAGAAGGCAGCGGACCTCCTCCAAGAAGTGTTAAAGATATTGTTGATGCAGCAGAACCTTTTTTTGAAATACAATTTATTGCATCGGGTTTTTTCCAGTCAAAGCGACCGGCCCCGCCAAAGGCATGGATATGTTTTATGCAAAAAAGATAAGATTCCCATTAAGGAAATGATCCTGTTACCCGTTGCGGCCTGCTCACCTTGCACTCCCTGGAGACTGAACGATTTTTTAAAGTTTTCAAAGCCCTTTCATTAAACCACATTCGTGGTTTTAGCATTCCAGGTCTTTGAAACTTTTACAAAAATCGCAGCCAATCCGGTCGTTGCAAGGCAAACAGGCCTGCACTGGCAGCTGCATAATATAACTAAATAATAAATAAACTTTTATTCGTCTCCTGTTTACAGCTATATCATTGAGTGCTACAAAATCACCTATGCTTCCCGATTTCACAAAGAAGACAGTTGATATTATCGCAAAAAGAGCGGCTTATAAATGTTCAAACCCTGATTGCCGTATATCGACTGTTGGTCCAAACTCGGATGATGACAAATCAACCGTTATCGGGGAGGCAGCCCATATAAATGGGGCACGTCCTCATTCAAAGAGGTATCGAGCTGACATGACAGATAATTCCAGAGCTGAAATAACCAATGCAGTTTGGTTATGTAGGAATTGTCATAAGATAATTGATTCTGATGAGCAAAATTACTCTACCAATGTTGTATTCGCTTGGCGTGAAGAACACGAAAAATACATCTTCTCTGAGTTAGGAAATACAACGGATCATATGCAGTTTGATGAACAAAATAAAGAGTTATCTTTGTTTAAGAATTACCCTCCAATTATTCGTCGTATTGTAATTGACAAACCAGATGGATGGGAATTCCGTTTAACCTCCGAATTGATGCAATACTTTAATGAACCATTCTTAAGAAAATTACGAGACTTGCAAGATGGTTTATGCATTAAATCTCAAAGTCATATTGATAGCAATGATGCATTTAAATGGGTACAAAATCGTCTGACCGAGCGATCAAATCTAATTTCTCCTTTGGCAGCCCTTATTAATCGTTAAACAAAAGTTGGGGGCTTCATGGAGAATCAGGTGATCCAGAAGAAATCCATCATGTAGCTTGCCTAATACGGGACTATTTAGAGCAAATTATAAACTATGAAGAGCAAATATATTTTGCAAATGTCCCCGATGAATATGAAAATTTGGTAAAATTGCTCAGAAAACTCCGATAAAAGCGGTTGCCTATATTTTATCATTTTAGCAATCATTGTCTGGGTTATTTATATTTAATTAATTTAACACTTTTTAGTGCCTAACAAAACAAATTAACGCAGACTGGCTTATAGCACCGCTTTTTGAAACATATTGGTTTTACAAACTTTTTTGACTTTTCAACCGCTGTCGGGTGAATCCGCCAGCCGGTTATTTGCGGTGTTCACTATTTATTTGCTAATTAATTTTCTGTCAATCATGCAATTCTCAACTACTGAAAATGCTTAGTATGTTGCCAGAAAATCAGATATCATGGACCTGATTTTCAATTTTTAGAAGCAACTCTTTTTGATAGAATGTTTTA
>JAGLLQ010000600.1 GCA_023140455.1 Desulfobacteraceae bacterium
AGGGATTCCACCACAATTCACACAGATAAATGGCTTATCCGCTCTATTGCTATTTTCATGAATTGCTCTTGCAATCAATTCTTTACCGGTTCCGCTCTCGCCTGTAATCAGGACACTGGTCTGGGTATCCGCAATCTGGATAACTTTTTCAAAAATTAAAAGCATGCCAGGGGATCTGCCAATAATTTTATTAAAATGAATGTTTTCTTCCAATTCCGATGAAAGCGTTTCTTTCTCATGTTCAGGCGTTTTCAGCTCTAATGCCCTTTTGATGGTATGCCTCAATTCATCATTATCAAAAGGTTTAGGAACAAAATCATAGGCTCCGACATTCATAGCTTCAACAGCATTTTCTGTTGAGGAATAAGCTGAAATCATAATTACAATTGTGGCAGGGTTCTTTGCTTTGGCAGCTTTTAATACTTCAATACCATTAAGATCGCCAAGTTTCATATCAGAGAGAACAAGATCATAATCATTTTTTTTAATCAATTGTAATGCTTGTTTACCATTACGGGCAGAAAAAACCTTGTACCCTTCCCCGGTTAAAAGCACATCTAAAAATCCAACCATTGATCTCTCATCATCTACAACAAGTAATTTAATTTTTTCACTTTTCATAAACAATATTTCCTGCAACCATTGTAAGGTAAGTATAGCCTTTAACCCTATAACCTTTAAAAGGGGTGTTTTTACTCTTGGAAAAAAAAGTTAAGGGGTTTATTTCAAATTCTTTTTCAGGATCAATAATTGTAATATCTGCTGGGGAGCCTTTTTCAATGTTGGCTTTAATACCGAGAATTGACGCTGGCATTTTGCACATTTTTTCAATCAACTCTTCAATTGTAATTATTTTATCATGTACAAGCTTTAAAGAAAGAGATAGAGAGGTTTCAAGTCCGATAATACCAAAAGCTGCCTTATCAAACTCAAGATCTTTTTCAACTTCAGAATGTGGTGCATGATCTGTTGCAATCACATCAATTGTACCATCAGCAATTGCCGTTGACTATTGCCTGTCTGTCTTGTTCTGATCTTAGAGGGGGGGTTCATTTTGGCAAAGGTATTATAGCCCCTGACTGCTTCATCAGTAAGCAGAAAATAATGAGGGGCTGTCTCGCAGGTTACATTTATGCCTTCTTCTTTTGCATATCTTATGGCATCAACAGATTCTTTTGTGCTGACATGGCAAATATGAAGTTTTGCACCGGTAATTCTGGCAAGTTCGATATCCCTTTTTACAGCAACACTTTCCGAAGCATTGGGAATGCCTTTAATCCCAAGCTGGGTTGCAACCTTCCCCTCGTTCATAGAACCATTATCTGCAAGTTTTAGATCTTCTGCATGAGATAAAACAGGAAGATCAAGTCCCTTTGCATATTCAAGAGCCTTTCTCATAAGATTTGGATTTTCAACAGGTTGACCATCATCAGTTACAGCACAGATACCTGCTTTTTTCATATCCCCAAATTCAGCAAGTGCTTGACCTTTAAGTCCCTGACTAATGGCGCCAACCGGCAATACTTTGGAATAGCCAGCCTTTTCGGCCTGCCTTATTATAAAATCTGTAACCTGGGAATTATCATTCACAGGATTTGTATTCGGCATGGAACAAATTGTTGTAAAACCGCCTCTTGAGGCTGCTTTTGTCCCTGTTTCTATGGTTTCTTTATATTCATGTCCCGGTTCTCGTAAATGAACGTGCATATCAATAAGCCCGGGGGTAAGGATCATGCCTTTTGCATTGATTATTTTAATATCAGAAGGGAAATCATTATCCGATACAGAAGGATCAAGAATATCTTTTATAAGACCATTTTCTATTAAAATGTCTTTTTGTGCATTTATATTGCCAGGATCAACAACTTTTGCACCTTTAATTCTAATCATTTTTTTTTGCCTCCTCCCGAACCACCTGAACTTCCGGGACCTGAACCTCCTGCAAGAAGATAAAATAGAGCCATTCTTAAAGCCACTCCATTTGTAACCTGGTCAAGTATTAAAGAACACTCACTGTCTGCAACATCATTTGCAATTTCAACTCCTCGGTTCATAGGACCCGGATGCATTACAATTGCATCTTTTTTTGCAAGTTGTAATCTCTCTTTGTTTAAACCGAATAAAGATGCATACTCACGCTCTGTGGGGAAAAGAATATTTGATTGCCTCTCTTTTTGTATACGAAGCATCATTACAACATCAGCATTTTCAATACAGGATTCAACATTTAAAGCTTTTTTACACCCAAGGCTTTCAACCTCCATAGGCATCATGGTTTCAGGGGCAAAAATATTAACCTCGGCTCCCAATTTTGAAAATCCTCTGATATCAGATCTTGCGACTCTACTATGAGCAATATCACCTATTATTGCAATCTTAAGCCCTTCTATCTTTCCCTTTCTTTCTCTTACACTCATCATATCAAGCAAAGCCTGGGAAGGATGAGCATGGATACCATCTCCGGCATTGATAACTGAGGCCTTAACCCTTTTTGAAACAATATGAGCAGCACCGGAAGATGAATGCCTCATTACAATAATATCAGGGTTCATAGCATCAAGATTCTTAGCTGTATCAATGAGGGTTTCACCCTTTACTATGCTGCTGGAAGCTTTTGAAATAGCAACAACATCTGCTGACAATCTTTTTGCAGCAGTATCAAAAGAGAGTTTAGTCCTTGTACTTGGTTCCTGAAAGAAAAGAATGATTGTCTTACCACGCAGTGTTGGAACTTTTTTTACAGACCTTTGAGAAATTTCCTTCATACCTGCTGCAATATCAAGGATCATGTATATTTCTTCTTTTGATAGAGAATTAATATCAAGGATATCTTTTTTATCAAATCGCATTATTTATAATTCCTATATAAGCAAATTTCCTATTCTTTTCCACCTGACACCAAATTTTGATCCTGTCTGTTTCCATGACCAATGAATAATCAATGCCTCACCCTTAACCTCATTTAGCTTAACAAAGCCCCAGAATCTTGAGTCATGGCTGTCATCTCTATTGTCTCCCATAACAAAAAGTGAATCTTCAGGTACTTTAACTATTCTCAGATTATCTCTGCTGGTCGTATTTGCAGGGTAAATAACAGGATCAGTAAATTTAACATGTTCTTTATATTCTTTCAATTTACCATTCACATATAGTTTTTTATTTTTTATTTCTATAATATCACCTTCAATACCGACAACTCTTTTAATAAAATCTTTTGAAGGATCTTCAGGATATTTAAAAACTATAACATCTCCAGGTTGTGGATCCTTTACAGGAATTAAAGTTTTCCCGTCTGTAAAAGGAATTTTCACTCCGTAAATAAATTTATTTACAAGAAGATGATCTCCTATTAAAAGTGTATCTTTCATAGATCCTGATGGGATTTTATATGCCTGAACAACAAAAGTCCTGATAAACATTGCAATCACCACAGCAATAACAATAACTTCTATATTCTCTCTTAATTTCTTAATATCCAATTTAATATTCACCTAATAATTATCTGGTAATAAATAATGTTAAAAAAACTTTTGCGGCTCTCCTAAGAAAAACTTACCTTTCTGGATCCATATTTTTAATTTTTCTGCAATCTTTCTTGCTTTTATCATGCTTGAAAGTGGAACTGTAGGTACCTTTTTACCTTTAATAACAATTGTTCCGCTTTTAAGTTCAGCATAACTTACCTGGCCATAACTTTTTGAATTCCCCTGCTGATAATCATGCCCATAATCCAAAACCTGAGTAAAAAGGTTTTCATCTGATACAGATGTATACTTGATCATTTCTTCGTTTAAAATTGGAATTGGTACTCCAAATCCAACACTGAGCGAAACCCCGTATCCCCTAATACTCTGACCGACAAGCCATTCCGGGGACATCTCTTTCAAATCACCTGTAACAAATAAAGTTGCTGCAGGCGTCAATGGCGCGCCATCTAATGTTCTGTCAACTTCTGTTTTATGCTGTGTTCCACTCCATGTTACAAAACCCTGAGCACCTCCTAAAAAAATTCTTGTGCCCAACCCGATTGTTTTAAGATATGGATCATTAAAAAGCGGACTCAACTCACCTGAGGTTGAATAATTAGCATTCCCCATCTCAGGTTTTAAAGTCCCCATATAAGTATATTTAACTTTATCAGATTTATTAATCGCACAATTATAATTCTGATAGGCAT
>JAGLLQ010000601.1 GCA_023140455.1 Desulfobacteraceae bacterium
AAAAAAGCAATTAATAAAAACACATGTGGTATTCTTGTTGAACCAATGCAGGGAGAAGGCGGAATGAAAGTTCCCCCTGAAGGTTTTCTAAAAGGATTAAGAACTCTTGCAGATGAAAATGATCTTCTTCTTATTTGTGATGAAATTCAGGTTGGACTTGGAAGAACCGGGAAAAAATTCTGTTTTGAGCATGAGGGAATTGTACCTGACGGTATAATCTTAGGTAAAGCACTCTCAGGAGGAATCATCCCCTTGTCTGTCTTTATAACAAATGCAGAAATTATGGATATGGTTTTCAGCAAGGGATCTGACGGTTCAACTTTTGGCGGGTATCCTTTGGCGTGTGTTGCAGGAGTTGCAGCTCTTGAAATAATTGAGAATGAAAACCTGGTTGAAAGAGCAGCTGAAAAAGGAAAAATATTAAAAGAAAAAATTGAAGAAATTGCATCAAGGTCGCCCCATGTAAAGGAAGTACGTGGCAAAGGACTGTTTATCGGGATTGAAGTAAAAAAAGGTAATGCAATGGAATTCTGTCAAAAGCTTGCCGGTCTGGGCGTAGTTGCCAATGACAGTCATGGTCATACTATCAGAATCAGTCCGCCATTAATTATTAATGATCAGGAAATAGACTTTTTAGTAAAACAGCTTGAAACAGTGCTACTGGCAGAATAAGTTTAAATAGTTTTTGATATTAAGTTTTTTTATCTGTTTCTTTATCTGAAACAGCAACTTTAATATTGGATTCAAGAGAATCAAGTCTTTTGCTGACAAGGGTTTTATATTCAGCAAGAAATTTATCAGCAAGAGGCTTGCCCGGAGTAGATTTAATTGCATTAGGGTTTACAGGTTTTCTGTTAACCCTGACCTCATAATGAACATGGGGACCTGTTGCATGACCCGTACTTCCAACTTTTGCAACAACTTCACCCTGATTTACAAATTTACCTGGCTTTACTAAAAGCTTACTGCAATGCCCGTAATAAGTTTCATATCCATTGGGATGAACAACAATTACAAGCTTACCATATCCACCTGCCCAGCCTGAAAATCGAACTTTGCCGTTTGCTGTTGCAAATATGGGCGTACCAGTCCTTGACCCATAATCAATGCCCGTATGCCTTCTGTATTTTTTTAAAACCGGATGGAACCGCCGTAAAGAGAAGGAAGATGTTATATGACCTGATTTAATGGGAACACGTAAAAACATCTTTCTCATTGGTTTACCATTTTCATCATAATAGTTCTCAAATTTTCCATCATCAAAAAGAAAAGCTGAGAATGTTTTATTAGAGGCTATATAACGGGCGGCAAGAATTTTACCATATTTTACAAACTTGCCGTCATTGCTTAATTTCTCAAACTCAATTTGAATTCTGTCTCCTTTTCTGGGGAAAAGAAAAAAATCAATGTCCCATGAAAATATTTCCGTGAACTCAAATGCCAATGCATGTCCTTCACCACTGGAAAGAATTGCCTGAAACAAAGATTCTTGTAAAATAAACTCTTTAGCAACAATCTTTTTGGTAAGAGTAATGTTCTTTTTAACAACATCGAATCTATTCTTATCATTCTTCTCTGCAACATACTGAGTTAAAAGGTCTCTTTTATATAGCACCTTTTGTAGCTGATTGTTTTGTGAAAAATAAAGGGTATATTCATCACCTTTCCTGGCTCTTTTAAAATTGAAAACTTTATTAAAATCTTCTGCAAGCTTTAATATCTCAGCAGAAGAAACATTATGGTCTCTTAGTTCACAATATACAGGCTTGTTATTAACAGACCCTTTTTTAATTATAAAATCAGGCTCCGGTTCAGGCTCTTCAATTACAGAGGGAGTTTCATTCGCAGCAGGTTTTATATTGGTCTGTTCAATTATTTTTGATTGTTTAATATCAGTCTGCTGAATAATATTGGTTTGAGAAGAAGAAGAAAATAATAAATTAAATATCAGGACTATTGAACAAACTATTAATAAACTGAAAAAAGTATATCTTTTTTTAATTCTCTGTATCTTTGCCAAAAGTGCCAGCCCTTCCTGCTATTGATAATATTACCCAAAACTCCTACTACCACTATATGACAAATTCACCAATGTCAATAAAATCTATTAAAAACCGAATATTTGCCATAAGCAATCTTAGCTCAATACATCAATGCATTGGCTTAACCCATGCAGCATCTGGTTATCTTTTCTTCCACCGTTTGAACATTTTTAAAAACAAAAAATGACAAACAAATGCTCCAGAAAAGACAACCCATATGAGCCG
>JAGLLQ010000602.1 GCA_023140455.1 Desulfobacteraceae bacterium
CTGCTGAACAGTCATCTGCACTTTGCGACAACAAAATTGATGCTATTGTATTTACAGTTGGTCATCCTTCCGGATCTATTAAAGAAGCAACCACTTCCTGTGACTCTGTAATGGTAAGTGTGACCGGCCCTGCAATTGGTAAGCTTGTTAAAGAAGCTGATTATTACAGAATGGCTACCATTCCTGGCGGTATGTATCGTGGAACAGATACTGATACAGCAACTTTTGGTGTGGGCGCAACTTTTGTCAGCTCAACCAACACTCCTGAGAATGTTATTTATGAGGTTGTAAAAGCAGTTTTTGAAAATTTTGACCAATTCAAAAAACTCCATCCAGCATTTGCAAATCTTAAAAAAGAAGAAATGATCAAAGATGGTCTTTCTGCACCTCTCCATGACGGCGCAAAAAAATACTACAAAGAAGCAGGGCTATTATAATCTTTCCCTGATTTGAACATAAAAGCGTGCAGCATTGACTGCACGCTTTTAATATTTTTTTGTATCTATCCCTTATGGAGGAATCGTCAAAATGACCGAAACAAATAACACTGTGGCGGATCAGGATGCGCTGCAAGAGATGATTGCTGAAGCAGATACCGGAGCAAGAAACCCCGTTGGCGCAATTCCTAAAAAAGTTTTATTCTATGTCCCTTTGCTCTGGACATTATTTCAACTATGGTATGCTTCTCCCTTACCTTTTATTTTCAATATCCTGGTCTTTAATTCTTCAGAAGCAAGAGCTATTCATCTGGCATTTGCAATGTTTTTAGCCTATACCGCCTATCCGACATTTAAATCATCTCCAAGGGATTATATTCCAGTTCAAGACTGGGTGTTGGCACTAACTGCAGCATACTGTGCAGCCTATCTATTTCTTTTTTATGCTGGCTTGTCAGAACGCCCGGGCGATCCTTTAACCATTGACCTTGTGGTTGCAGTAATAGGCTTGGTATTATTACTTGAAGCAACAAGACGAGCCCTAGGGCCACCGTTAATGGTGGTAGCCTCAGTTTTTATCATGTACACTTTTGCAGGGCCTTATATGCCTGATGTAATTGCCCATAAAGGAGCCAGCCTGGTAAAAGGTATGACTCACTACTGGCTGACAACAGAAGGTGTTTATGGTGTAGCATTAGGTGTTTCAACGGGCATGGTCTTCATGTTTGTATTGTTTGGGTCTTTACTGGACTCGGCAGGAGCAGGTAATTATTTTATTAGAACTGCCTTTGCAGGCCTGGGTCATATGAAAGGTGGCCCTGCCAAAGCTGCAGTTGTATCTTCGGGCCTGACAGGACTTGTTTCCGGATCATCCATTGCCAATGTTGTCACAACCGGAACCTTTACCATACCTTTAATGAAAAAAGTCGGCTTCTCTGCTGAAAAAGCAGGAGCAGTTGAAGTTGCAGCTTCCACCAATGGTCAACTCACACCACCTGTAATGGGTGCTGCTGCCTTTTTAATGGTGGAATATGTTGGTATTTCCTATATAGAAGTT
Source organism: Desulfobacteraceae bacterium (assembly GCA_023140455.1). Next base: position 1,495 of record JAGLLQ010000602.1, read on the forward strand.
ATTAAACATGCGTTTTTGCCAGCTATTATTTCTTATATTGCACTGGTTTATATTGTCCATCTTGAGGCATGTAAAATGGGGCTTGAAGGCATGGAAAGAAAAATCACAAAAACCATTACCCAAAAATTACTTTCTTTTGTAATGACTATTTTGTTTCTTATTATTATAGGTGGCGCAACCTATTATGGCCTTGGCTGGATTAAGGGTGTGGCAGGAGAAGCGACCATCTATATAATCTCTATATTGCTTGCCGTGGCATATTATGCATTGGTATGGCTTGCCTGCAAGGTGCCTGAACTTGATACCTCCCATGAAATCAATGAACTGCCTGATCTTAAAGAGACTGCCCAGGCAGGATTTTATTTTCTACTCCCTGTTGTTGTCCTGATGTGGTGTTTGACAGTAGAACGTCTTTCACCAGCCTTATCAGCTTATTGGGCAACAATGCTGCTCATTGTGATTGTATTGACTCAAAGACCGCTAAAAGGACTAATAAGAAAAACAACCGGGGAAGCATTCTCATTTAACAAAGGATTTCATGAATTTGTTACCGGCCTTGTTTCCGGCGGCAGAAATATGATCGGTATTGGTGTGGCTACGGCTGCTGCCGGTATTGTTGTTGGGACAGTAACACTAACAGGTATCGGTCTTGTCATGACAGAGTTTGTGGAGTTTATCTCAGGTGGTAACCTGATGCTGATATTATTGTTTACTGCTATCATCAGTCTTATACTTGGAATGGGACTTCCAACAACAGCCAACTATATTGTTGTTTCAACATTGATGGCACCAGTTATCGTTGACCTTGGAGCACAAAACGGATTAATTGTGCCTTTGATTGCTGTTCACCTTTTTGTATTTTACTTTGGTATTCTGGCGGATGACACACCGCCTGTAGGATTAGCTGCTTTTGCGGCAGCAGGGATATCCGGTGGCGATCCAATTCGCACGGGTATCCAGGGATTTACCTATGATATCAGAACCGCTATTTTACCATTCATGTTTATTTTTAATACAGAGCTTTTGATGATCGGGATCGGTACCTGGTTCCACCTGATCACTGTAATCGCTACTGCCGTGATTGCCATGCTGGCATTTGCCGCCGCTACCCAGGGCTTTTTCCTGACAAAAAGCAGGTTTTATGAAACCATTGCCCTGCTGCTGGTGACATTTGCCCTGTTCCGCCCCGGATATTTCTGGGACAAGATTTATCCGCCCTATGTTGAAAAACCAGGAATAGAAATAGTTCAGATTGTTGAAAACATGGAGCAGGGATCAATGCTTCGATTGGATGTCAGAGGTGAGAACATGAAGGGTAAAATATATACCAAATCGTTAATGTTTCCTGTAGGAAGTGCCAAAACCGGCGTGGAAAAGCTCAATGAAATCGGATTTGAAACTCGGAATGAAGAGGGCAGGATTCTGGTGGATAATGTTGTGTTTGGCAGCAATGCGGTAAAGATGGGTATTGATTTTGATCAGGAAATTTTAATGGTCAAAATGCCATCAGAGCGCTTGCCAAAACAACTTATGTTCCTCCCGGCTCTGGCTTTGTTTGCATTGATCTATACTCTGCAGCGAAGAAGAAGGGATAAACTTGCAGTTATCTGATTTTTGTTTACAGGAGTAAGTTATGTTTAAAAAAATATTAGTACCTATTGATGTGGATTACCCAAAAACATCAAAAGCTGTATATGATAATGCAGCAGATATTGCCAAATTAAGCGGCGCTGATATCCGCATAGTTAGTGTAATGCCTGGATTTGGCATGCCAATAGTAGCATCTTATATCACCGAAGATATAAAACAGGAGGCTAAAAAAGAGTTTTCAAAAACCTTGAAAGACTTTACAGATAAAAACTGTGGGGGGAATGTATCCTCAAAAGTTTTGATTGGCAAGCACTATGAGG
>JAGLLQ010000603.1 GCA_023140455.1 Desulfobacteraceae bacterium
TGCATCTGGCTTGCGCATAGAAGCCATGACACGAGCTTATAGCCGTCAGTTTTCAGATACTGCAAATACAGAAAAAGAAAAGATCAGCGGTTATTGCACAACTGATATCAAACTGATCAAGCCTTATTCTGTCTTTTCCCACCCGTGTGAGTTTTTTATCCATGGGATCAATATTTTTAATAAAGATTATGATGTCCATTACGGGTATCCCGATGACGGTATCAAGTTTCTTTGCGGTATGAGCATGAATTTTTAATGAACAGGAATGAATAAGAATAGGAAATTTAGTTAAGATGAGTATTCAAGTAATTATTCAATATACTTTTATGGTAGGAGCTTGCCTTTATCTGGCAAGTCTGATCGGGGCAGTGTGGAAAAAGAATTCCCCGGCAAAATATTTATTTTATGCAGGACTTTTATGTAATGCCATCTCCTTAGGGTTGCGCTATTGGATTTGTTTCCCCATGCTCCCCTTATATCAGGGATCATTTTTTCTCCCCTTTATAGTGGGAATTATCGGGATTAGATATAACATATTTCGATCCAATATTTTGCCGGGATTTTCTATTGTCACTCTGCTTGCATGGTCTGCCTACTTGTGTCCCAATGATTTTTATATACCTTTTTTGCAATTTAAAACTTTATTTGCCCATGGATTTTTTCTATTGGGAGTGGTGGGTAAATCCATGTTTCTTCTGGCAGGAGTCAGAGCAGTACAGATTCTTTTTGCAAAGTATCAAGAAACAGGGCAGACAAAACAAATGGGACAGATTCTGTCATGGGGGTTTGTCTTTTGGACATTATCTGTATTTGCAGGTGCTGCATGGTCCTGGCTTGGATGGGGATCACCCGTTGTCTGGGAAGATCCTTTAATGGCAACAACCATGGCAACCTGGCTTTTATATTCTCTTTTGCTGCACATGCATCTTACAGTTTTTTCAGGTCAAAGATTAAGAGCATGGTTTACCCTTGCAGGTGCTGTTTGGGTGTTTTGTTTTAATTGTGTGACAGAACTTGGACCTTTTAGATTACCATTTAGATTACCTGTTATATTAACGGAGTGGCTGTCATGATTTTAGTGAAAAATATATGGCATTGGACCGGAAATATTTATGTGACCATGGGAATCTTTTGTCTCATGATTCTGGATCTTTTAAATGGTTATGTCATGCTTAAATATCATGCACATATTTTCGAACCCATCAATGATCTGGGATTTATCAAATGGGCTGTTACCTTTGGGAAAGAATCGCCTGACAAGACAGCATGGCTTTTTATTCTTGTTATTTTTCTGGCTCTTTTGGGTGTGAACACTTTTGTCTGTACAACAGACAGGGTTATAAAACTATGGCAAAACAGGCACAGGTTCAAGCGGGTTTCCCGGTTTATCCTGCGGTTTGGTCCCCATGTAATGCATTACAGCATGCTGATTATGTTTTTGGGGTATCTTGTCTCTTATCTTTTTTCCAGTACTTATCTTGGAAAAGTTCTGCTGGTTGGAAAGACTATCTCTGTGTCAAACATCACAATTACCCTTGAAGATTTGAATATTGATTACTACACAGGGAACCGTCTGGTTGGCATGGAAAAGCGTGCAATTGACGTTAAGGCAAAGCTTTGCCTTAAATCTGGAGATAAGGATAAAATTGCAAAGCTCTCGTTTAATAAACCAATTTTATTTGATAATTTTAGTATTCATTTAAAAGATTTTTCGCCCCATACCAAATCCAATGGTATGGGCAGACCTAAATTTATAACGTTGATCATTAAAAAGGATCCTGGAATGATTTTTTATTTTACAGGTATGATTTTTTTCACTCTCGGGCTTTTTATGTACTCTTTAGAAAAAATAGAGGAAACAAGATGAAATCACATATGAAAAAAATATTGGCAGATGTTTTAGTGTGCCTTGCAGTTAGTATAGTCTTGGTCTGCATTACTACGGGCTGTTCCAATGACAACGAATCCACAGCTAAAGAAAAAGATACAGAAGATTTAAGTTTCATGAGTATAGGCAGTTTTGCCGTCAACCCTCTGGGTGATGGATTTACAGAAGTCAGGGATGGTGCAGGAAGAACGTTGATTTTAGTACCCAGAGGTGAAGATGTACCAGATGGATATGATTCATCCCAGGTGGTAAGAATTCCTGTTAAGCGGGTCGTGGCTTATGGTTCTTTTGATGTTGCTATTCTCAAAGCATTGGGGGTTGTGGGCGATGTGCTCACAGGTGTTGTAACAAAAAAAGAAGATTGGCATATTCCGGAAGTGATTAAGGGAATGCAAGAAGATCGAATTGTTTTTTTGGGAGGTTACAGCGCCATTGATTTTGAGCAAATGCGCAAGGCAGAACCGGAGCTGGTACTTACTTGGGATATGTCCATTCTGCCTATATTGGATGAAATGGGGGTGGCTTGCGCTATTACTACAACTCCCACGGCCATGTGTCTTAATGCCAAAATGAAATTTGTCAGGTTTATAGCTCCGTTTTTTCAAAAAGAAAAGCAGGCAAAGCAATATTTCGAGAAAGTATCTGATTCTCTGGATAATATCAGAGAAATAACTAAGGATGCAAAACACCAGCCCAAGGTCATGTGGGGAGATATTTATGAAAAACGGGTATTGGTGGAACCTGGAAATGCCTGGGTAGGAGAACTTGTAGAACTTGCATTGAGTAATTACCAGTTTAAGGATGTGTTTGGCACATCCTGTATTGAAATTTCTCTGGAGAGATTTTTGTACTCGGGTCAGGATGCAGAGATCTTTTTTACCTATAGATCGCCTGACAGCGGTGCCACTTCAAAGGCGGCTCTGGCACGTGCCAATCCTTTGCTTGCGAAGGTAAAACCCTTGAAAGACGGGAGGGTTTATTCCCCTTTAGCCCATTATTCCCAGTCTGGAGACAAGCTTGATGAAATATTGACGGACATTGCCGCCATCCTCCATCCTGAATGTTACCCGGACCATAAACTTCGGTATTTCAGACAATTGCCAGATACAGACATAAACATCAAAGGATAAAACAAACATGACAACAACTCTAATTCAAACTTCTGATCTTGCAGATATCCGTGAACAAACCGGAAAGCGCCGAGGACTGGTCTATGCATTGTTTGGAATCACTCTTTTAATTATTATGGCAGCTGATGTTATGATCGGCTCTGTTAATATATCTTTAAAAGAAGTGCTTAGCATTATTATAAATCATGACACATCAAGCGTAAATGGGTTTATTGTATGGAAACTTCGTCTGCCAAGAGCTATTGCTGCTGCCCTTGGTGGTGGATATCTCGCTGTTGCAGGTCTTTTGCTTCAGGTCTTTTTTAGAAATCCCATTGTGGGACCCTTTATTCTTGGAATTTCCTCAGGCGCTACTCTCATGGTTTCTTTTGTGATGCTCACTTCTCTAACCCTTGGATTTACAGTGTTAAATCCTTTTATGGCAACTATTGCAGCATTTGTCGGGGCATATGGTACCATGCTTATTGTCATGACCATTGCAAGCAGGGTAAAAAGTGCTGTTACTCTTCTTATTGTGGGATTGATGATGGGATATCTCTGCCATGCCGTGACAAGTGTTCTTATAGCATTTGCAGAACAGGAAAAAATCAAAGGATTTGTACTCTGGCAACTGGGCAGTTTCTCAGGCTTTAGGTGGAGTGAAATCCAGATCATGATTATTGGTGGAGGGCTGATATGTGTGTTAATTTATGCCCTTGCAAAACCCCTTAATGCCTTTCTTCTGGGCGAAGAATATGCATCTTCCATGGGTGTGAATATTAAATTATTCAGATTTTTAATTCTTTTCTCCTCCTGTGCTCTGGCGGGAATGATTACTTCTGTGGCAGGTCCTGTGGCCTTTGTAGGACTTGCTGTTCCCCACATGGTTCGTCTTGCCTTTGGTACATCTGATAATAAAATTCTCGTCCCGGGCTGTCTTATTATGGGAGCAGTGGTGACTGCCCTGTGTGATTTTATTGCACGCATGGTGTTTTCACCGGTGGAACTGCCCATATCTGCCATTACTGCATTTTTTGGAGCACCCATTGTAATCAGTCTTCTTCTAAGACGAAAGGTGGTACTATCATGAAAAAAAATCCTTTGTTATCAACCAAAAATCTTTGTGTGGGATATGGAAAAAAACAAGTAGTTAAAGATATTAATCTTGATTTTTTCCCGGGCGAATTTGTCTCTTTGTTAGGACCAAACGGGGCTGGCAAAACTACATTATTACGAACTCTTTCCAGACATCTTCCCATTCTTGAAGGAAGTGTAATCCTTAATGGACAAAATCTTTCCTGGATAAAATCCTCTGATCTTGCAAAAATCATGTCCGTGGTATTGACACAAAAAGTGGCACCGCCGCTGTTTCAGGTTTATGAATTTGTGGCAATGGGTCGGTATCCCCACACTAGCTGGACAGGGAATCTCAACAAAGAAGACGATATAGTAGTACTTCAAGCCCT
>JAGLLQ010000604.1 GCA_023140455.1 Desulfobacteraceae bacterium
GTTCTGAAATCCATACTATTGAAGCTATTGGACATAATGCCGGCATAAGTGTAACTGAACTTGCCGACCTCCAGGGAGTAACAAAAGGCGCAGTCTCCCAGGTTATTCAAAAGCTTGAAAAGAAAAATTTAATAATCAGAATGAAGAACATGAATTCTGACAAACAGGTTTTTTTAAAGCTGTCTGATGTCGGGAACATAGCTTTTAAATCCCATGATGATTTCCATGCTAAAGTTTTCCCGGAGCTGGTTGATGTGATAAAACAAACAGACCAAAATACACTTGATAAAATGGAAACTGTACTTGAATCAATTGAAAGATTCTGTGACAAGGCAATTAAAGAAGCCTGAGTCAAAATAAAATTATTATATTCATTTAGAGAGATTTTTATTATCCTTTCTTGAATATGTCAGCGAATTTTGATAATATTCAGTATACAGCATGAAAGAATAGAAAGGACAAGTCATGGATGATTTAACTGTCGGCATTGGGAATAGTTGCGAAAAAAATTCAATGACAGCCGGGAAAGAAGCGGCTAATCAGGCATTGTCATTTTTTAAAGACCAAACACCGGATGTCGCAATTGTATTTGCTTCACAAAGATTGAGATATGAAGAGCTTTTAAAGGGGATCCAAACTGTTATTGGTGATGTCCCCATGGTAGGCGGCACAACTGCCGGCGAAATTTCCACACATGGACTTGGAAGCGAAACTATTGTATTATGTCTTATTGCATCAGATACATTATCTTTTCATACTTTTTGTGAAAACAGTATGCGAAAAGATGAGGAAGATTGTGGTAGAAGGCTTGCAAATAACATTGTCAGCAATACTTCAATAGACAATGCAAAATCGTTGATTCTTTTACCGGATGGACTGTCGTGTGGAGATGGGGTCGCTTTATTAAATGGTATTCAATCTGTTTTGGGCAGTGAATTTGAAATTGTGGGCGGTTTACTGGCAGATGATGGTCAATTTAAAGAAACCTTTCAATTTTATAATGGTAAATGTTACAAAGGCGACTCTGTTAGCGCAGTTGTAATTTCAGGAAATGATAAATTCGTTACATCAACCGGTGTTCGTTCAGGCTTTGAATCCATTGGCGGGAAAATATATTGCACAAAAGCTAATAAGAACGTTGTAGAAAAATTTGAAGGTTACCGAGCTCTTGATTTATATAAGAACCTTTTGGGAAAAGAACTCAGCAAAAGACTTCCTGAAATCTGCGTTGAGTACCCCTTTGGCTTAATAGATTCAAAAGCAACAATTGGAGACCAGGAATATTTTCAGCTAAGGGCCGGGTTTGGTATTAATGAGGAAGACGGTTCAATAACATTAGCAGGCCCAATCCCTGAAGGCGCTGCTGTTACATTGACGACCGCTTCCCGTGCAGATATTGTAAATGGTGCAAAACAGGCTGCAATTCAGGCTAAAGAAGGGCTTTTTGGTGCTTTGCCAAAGTTGGTTCTTATGTTCAGCTGCTTTGGTCGTAAAGCTGTGCTGGGACGACGAACCCATGAAGAAATTGAAGCTGTGAAAGAAGTTTTTGGGAATGATATCCCAATTATTGGATTATATACTTATGGGGAATTCGGCCCAATTGATAAAAATAAAGAAGAGTTGCAGGCAGCCCGATTCCATAATGAGACGGTTGTGCTCTGGGTGATCGGAAAAAAGGATTAAGCAAAGAATCTATGTTGAAAATGTTAAAAGATCCTGTTAAGCAGAAGCTGGGCATTCTGATACTGGTTTTTATCCTTTCCTTTGTTAGCATCATGTTAACTGATTTTATTATTTGTAAGTTTATTGTTGATCAGAATGATCTGTTCAAGGCAATCGAACCACAGGCTGCCTTTTTCATATATCAGAAACAACAAATTGCTCTCATTATTAAATCGGGCTTTGGTTTGTTGGGATTTATCTGCTTTCTATTTGTTGCAAGACAAATATTTGCCATTGTTTCCGGGCTTGAAAAAATTCAGAAAACCTTAAAAGATCAGAATTTAAAAATTGTTAGAAAATCAATTGAGTTGTCATATGTCATGCGGCAATTTGAAGATCAAAATTATGATCTGGAGCTGTCAAGAAAAGGACTGAATGACGCACTGTTAGGTTTAAAAGCAAAGGAGATGGATCAAAGAATCATTTTTGACAATTCTCCCTTAGGGATAATAAGGTTTGATGATAAGGGAGAAATTAAAGAGTGTAATGATAAATTTGTAGAATTGATGGGGTCAACGAGGGAGCAGTTAATCGGTTTTAATACAGCAAACGACAGCACTCCTGAGATGCGAAAGGCGATTAAGAAGGCTTTAAAAGGAGAGGTTGCTACGATTGAAAACAGATATACTTCGATTACCGGTGGCAGAACACTGGATATCAGGGTTGCCTTTAATCCGGTTAACCCTAAAAATTCACCCACACCAGTAATTGCCAGTGTTGAAGATATAACAAAGCGGAAAAATGCCGAAACACAGCTTAAAAAATCCTATAGTGAACTGGAAGAAATTGTAAAAGAGAAGACATCTGAGCTGGTTAAAGAGATAGATGAAAGAAAATCTGCCCATGCGGCTTTACTAAAAAGTGAAGAAAAATATCGTTCTATTCTTGAAAACATGCAGGACTCTTATTTTGAATTGAATGAAGATGGCAATTTGATATTCTTTAATAATTCATTGCCAGAACTTCTCGGGTATCCTGAACAAGAGGTCAAAGGTTTAAATTACGAACAATTTACAGACAAAAATGAGCATGAAAAGATATTTAAGATGTTTAATAGGGTTTATGTAACAGGGCATACAAGCCCGCTAATTCACTTAACATGTATCACTAAGGATGGTATCAAGAAAAATGTTGATATCATTGTATCTTTGATGAAGAATAAAAATGGAGACCCCATAGGTTTTCAGGGGCTTGGAAGAGATGTGACAGAGCAGAAAATAATGGGCAAAAGAATACAGCAGGCTCAGAAAATGGAGGCTATAGGTAACCTTGCAGGAGGAATAGCCCATGATTTCAATAATATTCTCGGGGGTATACTAGGTTATACTCAATTGATCAAAATGCATACTCTTGAAATACCAAAAATCCAACAATATGTTGAACAGGTTATGAAAGCAAGTGAACGAGCAACAGGATTAGTTAAACAAATTCTCCTGTTCAGCCGGCAGACTGAGAGTGCAAAGATACCTTCTGATATGGTCGCAATAGCAAAAGAAGTGATAAAATTATTAAGGGCTTCCATCCCGGCTACTATTGAGATCAAATATCATTTTAAGGAGGATTTAAACCTTGTCCTGGCAGATCAAACTCAAATTCATCAGGTCTTTATGAATTTATGTTCAAATGCTGCTGATTCCATGAAGAAACAGGGAGGATGCCTGGATTTAACTCTAACAGATGTAATAATAACTAATGATTATAATAATGAATTTCAGGAATTAAAATCAGGTGAGTATATTAAATTATCCATTGCTGATACTGGCATGGGCATGGACAGGCCAACTATTGAAAAAATATTTGATCCATATTTTACAACCAAGGCAATCGGTTCAGGGACAGGGCTTGGACTTGCAACAGTCCATGGTATTGTTCAGGATCATAATGGCATTATTCAGGTGGAGAGTGACCTGGGAGCCGGCACTGTATTCCATCTGTTTTTTCCAAGCGTTCAACAGGTTATTGAAGAGGATAAAGAGTTCGTTGAAATCCCGGAAGGTACAGAAAACATTCTCTTTGTTGATGATGAAATTTATCTTGCAAGAGTTGGAAAAGAAATGCTTGAAGATTATGGCTATTTTGTTGAGTCCATGACAAGTTCCACTAAAGCTTTTGAATTGTTTAAACAAGAGCCGGACAGGTTTGATTTGGTGATTACAGACTATACTATGCCTGAGATGACAGGAGAGCAGCTCATTAAAAAAATTCGAAGGATAAATCCTGAAATTCCAATCATTATGTGTACTGGTATTTCAATTGAGTCAGAAAGCTTAAGCAAACTGAAACTTTCAAGGCTCTTGATGAAACCATTGGACATGGATATTATGCTTAGGATTATTCGGGAAGTTCTGGATAGCCATAAAAATTAATCATATAATAATTTTTTTCTGTTTTTCTTTTCCTTTAAAGTCTTTTTCAACAAAAATATTTGAACCTGTAAAAGGATCTTTTCCGGTATAATACATAAGAGTTGAGTATGTTGATGGCGTAGGAGTAAATATCTGTACCTGGCGCGGGTTTATTTTAAGTTCTTTTTTTGTAAAATCTTTAAGCTGCTTCATATCTTTAATCGTACAGCCAGGGTGGGCAGCAATGAAGTAGTAAGTTAAAAATTGGTTTTTTCCGATTTTTTTTGTAATTTTGTTAAAAGTTTTTCTGAAATCAAGAACAGATGAGATATTTGGTTTTCCCATAAGTCCAAGTACATTATCGTTAGAGTGCTCTGGAGCAAGTTTCATTTGACCTGAAACATGATTTGCCACAATTTTTAAAAGATATTTTTGCCCGTGTTTTTGATCCTTTATTATCATGTCATGCCTGATACCTGAACCTATAAAGACTTTTTTTATTCCCTGTATTTTTAACAGGTTTGTAAGAAGGCTTATCTGATTTGAATGATCCGGTTTAAGGCTTTCGCAGACATTGGGGAAAAGACATCTTTTGTCCTGGCAGATTCCTTTTTTTAATTTTTTTTTGCATTCAAACCCGTACATGTTTGCTGTAGGCCCGCCTATATCATGTATGTTGCCTTTAAAATCCTTTAGTTTTGAAAGGATTAAACCTTCCTTTAAAATTGATTTTTCACTGCGCCATGTCACAGTGGTGCCTTCATGGACACTTATTGCACAGAAGTTGCATTGACCATAACAGCCACGATGGGCAGGTATTGAAAATT
>JAGLLQ010000605.1 GCA_023140455.1 Desulfobacteraceae bacterium
TCAGGTTCGTCATCAATAACAAGAATTCTCTTTTTAGTATTCATAATGTTTTTTCTCCTTCAAGCATTCAGTTGATGAAATTGGTCAATGAAAATATTATTTATCAATTTTTACTCTAATCTATCAAAGATTATCATGTCAACCTAAAAGTGTTAATAACTTTATCAGTTATTGTTTTGCTTTGTAGGCAGTTCAATAAAAAATGTTGCTCCGCCATCTTTATTATTATTTGCAGAAAGTTTTCCATTGTGGTTCTCAATAATACCATATGCCATACTTAATCCAAGTCCTGTTCCTTGTCCTTCTTCTTTAGTGGTGAAAAAAGGATCAAAAATGTTTTTAAGAATATTATTCTTAAAGCCAGGCCCGGTATCTGCAATTTCAATCAAAATAGTATTGTTCTCCTTATTGAACGAAGTCTTGATAGTCAGTATCCCACTTCCTTCCATTGCATCTGCTGCATTTAAAATTATATTCATGAAAACATGATTGAGCTGCTGAACATCTGCATATGCCTCTGTAAAACCTTGCGTAAAGTCAGTAATTATCTCAATATTCTGGAAAAGGGATTGGTTTTGTAACAGGAACAGAGTCCTTTGTATAAGTTCATTAATATCTAATGGTTTGATTTCTTTTTTGGTTTGTCTGGCAAACTCAAGAAGTTCTTTTACTATTAAACGGCACCTTTCAGCCTCTTTTTTTATTCTTTTAATATCTGTCCTTGCACTTTCAGACAGGTCATGTTCTTCAAGCATAAGTTGAGAAAAAAGTGTAATACTGCCAAGGGGGTTGTTAAGCTGGTGTGCTACTCCGGCAGAAAGCTGCCCTAAAGAAGACATCTTTTCAGCCTGAAGAAGTTGAGTTTGGGTTTTTTTAAGCTCTTTTTCCATACGGATTGTTTCACTAAGATCATGAAAGAATCCAATGGTTGCCATCTCCTTTTTCCCTTTATAGACAATTGAAGCTGTCAGATTTATTGGGATAGTTGTACCATCTTTTCTAAGGCAGATTTGTTTGTATGGCTTTAGTACACCTTCGCCCCCATGTTTTCCCCCTCTTAGTATTCTCATAATTTCTTTGGAATCACCAGGAGGGTAGATGTTCCGGATATCAAGGGTTTCCATGGCCTGTTTTCTTGAATAGCCAGTAATTTTTGTAGCTGCTTTATTAAAAATAATTACTTTTCCTGTCATATCTGAAGCTATTATTCCGTCAACAGCACTTGCAATAAGATTTCGAAGGAATGCATTGGATGCAATCCTATTCTCCTTATGCCTGTCAAGGGCACGAAGGTTAAAATCGAGTACGGCAATGGTTTTCTCATTAGATTCAGGGTCATGCATGGGATACGCATATAAACAGGTTGGCTTGAAGTTGTCATTATTTATATGGCGCAATGCTGCGGTGCTGGTTGTTTTAACTGAGACTGCCGGGCAAGTGCTACAGGGCTCGTCTTCATTATATAATGCGTTATAGCATTTTTCCCCTTTAATCTGTTCGAATGTGGTTGTTTCAGAGGTGGCCCAGTTGGTAGCAGCAAGGAGATCAAAATCTTCGGAAATGACAAACATTTGCCTTGTAAGAGTTTTAACCACATTTAATAGATATCCATCTTGTTCTTTACTAAGAGTATCAACCATAATTAATCCTTAGTTTGGTAGCATTTACAAAAACAGAGTATATTTATCTATATTAAGTTTGATAATCAGTGTCAAGGTTGAAAATCAAGTTAAGCTTGATTGAGAAGGCTTTTGATTTCATTTCGTGCCGCCTGCATGTATGCTGGAAATGCCTTTTTTAAAGTTGGTGTCAGTTCAGTATCCCAATCAATTTTTTCAGGTTCAATACCAAGAACTATAAGTTCCGGTTTATGCCCTACCATCTTAGCCATATCCAGGGAATCAAGAAGATCAATGTCATGCAGTGATAATGGTTGTTTTTCATCTCTTCTGAGCTCATCTTCTTTAAGTCGGTAGATTGTTCCGGATTTTTTACCGGCTCGCACAATATCAAGAACCAGAAGCAGTTCATATTTTTCAAAGAGATAGAAAATATCCTGGGTAAAAGTACCACCATCAATAAAATCAACAAGGGTTTCATCAAAGTTTTGTTTTTCTTTCCAGAATTCATGTATAGCATGGACGCCAATACCCTCATCCATCATTAGAATGTTCCCAACACCTAATACGAGCAGTTTTT
>JAGLLQ010000606.1 GCA_023140455.1 Desulfobacteraceae bacterium
TGTTCATCAATTGATTTCATAATCTGTTTTGATATCAAAGATATACCTCAAGGTCAATATTTGAATTATTTTATTGCCTTAAATAATATAATGATTATATTCTAAACTTCAAATTTTATTAATATTAAAAGACTGCAAAGTATTAAACAAAGGTGTTGATGGTAAATGGAAAATCCTGCACAAGAAAATAATAAAAATATTCACACAATTTTATATAATGATAAAATTATAAAACTCATTGGTACTGCCCATGTTTCTAAAGAAAGTGCCGAGTTTGTAGAAAAAATTATTCTTGAAGAAAGGCCTGATACTGTTTGTGTAGAACTTTGCAATACAAGACTTGATTCCATAAAAGACAAGGACAAATGGCGGAATATGGATATCATTAAGATTATCCGTGAAAAAAAAGCTCTTTTACTCTTTATGAATCTAATACTCGCCTCATTCCAAAAAAGAATTGCAAAAAAATTTGATATCCAGCCGGGTCAGGAAATGATCAATGCTGTCAATTCAGCGCAGGAAACAGGCGCAACTATAGTTCCTGCTGACCGTGATATACAGATCACTCTGTCCAGAGTATGGAGAGGAATGGGATTCTTTAAAAAACTAAAGCTTGTCTTTCAGCTTCTTTTTTCCCTTGGAGCAACAGATGATATAACAGAAGAAGAAATAGAAAAGATGAAACAGGAAGATATTTTAAAAAGTATCTTAATAGATGTAAAGAAATCTCATCCTGAAATAGAAAGAATCCTGATAGATGAAAGAGATATGTATCTTGCTGAAAAAATCAAAACAGCTCCGGGAGAAAACATTGTTGCTGTAGTGGGCGCAGGACATGTCCCGGGTATAAAAAGCTATATTGCTGAAAATAATGGTAAAACCATTGATGAGCTGAATATTGTTCCGCCTGCTGGAAAGCTTGGAAAAATTTTAAAATGGGGGCTCCCTGCTGCAGTTTTTATACTTTTTGCAATAGGATTTTCAATGGGTGGCAAAAGCGCAGGAACTGACATGATATGGTTCTGGATAGCAGCTAATGGAATTTTCGCAGGATTAGGTGCAATCATTGCACTTGCCCATCCATACACTATCATCTCTGCAATTCTTGCAGCACCACTTACATCGCTAAACCCCATGATTGCAGCAGGCTGGGTTTCAGGTCTTGTTGAAGCCTTTTCAAGAAAGCCCAAAGTCAAAGACTTTGAAGCAATCTCTGAAGATATACTTTCCATCAAAGGTTTTTGGAGAAACAGTGTAATCAGAATATTATTAGTAGTTGTTTTTACAAATCTTGGAAGCACAATAGGCACAATGGCTGCTTTGCCTCTGATGCTGAAAGCGCTCAATTGATATATAATAAACCATAGTTTCTTAATAAAGAGGAGGCTTTATGATTTCCGAAAAGCTACAAACCGCAATCAATACCCAGATCAACAAAGAATTATTTTCTGAATATTATTACCTATCAATGGCATCATATTTCAGCTCTGTGGGTTTGGATGGATTTGAAAATTTTTTTCTAACCCAGGTTCAGGAAGAACGTTTCCATGCCATGAAAATGTACCGTTTTCTAAATGAACGAGGCGGCAGAGTCATACTATCTCAGATTGATACCCCAAAAACTGAATTCACATCTCCCTTAGAAGTATTCCAGCTGGCATATGAACATGAACAATATGTTACTAAACTTATTAATGAATTAATGGATATTGCCATTTCTGAAAATGATCATGCAGCGAAAAGCTTTCTTAACTGGTTTGTAGATGAGCAGGTTGAAGAAGAAGCATCCATGGAAAGCATTGTTAATAAACTAAAGTTGATTGACGGGCAAGGCAATGGCCTTCTGATGCTTAACAAAGAGCTCTCAACCCGAACCTTTACGGCGGCAGCTGAATAACAAAATACAAAATCAGTGTCCAGCGCCATGCTGGACACTGGAATCATGGTGGTGGAAAAGTTCCAAATGACAGCTCAGGTGTTATCAAAGCAGTAAGAAATTATCCTTAATGCGCCTCTGCCCAGTTTTTGCCTGATCCGATATTCACAATAAGAGGAACTTTAAGATCAAACAGATTTTCCATTACTTTTTTAGCAAGTTGTGTAAGAGAATCTTCTTCATTTTCCGGCACTTCAAAGATTATCTCATCATGCACTGATAAAAGCAGTGTTGACTTTAAATTGTGTGATGAGATAGCTTTGCTCATTTCGATCATGGCAAGCTTAATAAGATCTGCTGCGCTCCCCTGAATTGGAGTATTAACTGCAACTCGATGGGCAAATTTCTTTACATTTATATTGGAAGAATTGATTTCGCTAAGCTTCCGTTTCCTGCCCAAAAGAGTTTGAACCTCCTGTGTTATTTCTGCTTCTTTTATTGTTGCCTCAATAAAGCTCTTCACACCTGCATATCTTGCAAAATAATTGTCAATATAATTCTGTGCCATTTTTCTGCTTATTTCAAGCTCTTTAGAAAGCCCAAAAGCACTCATACCATATACTATTCCAAAGTTTATTGCCTTTGCCTGGCTTCTTAAGTCACCTGTTACAAATTCAGGAATAACATCAAAAACTTCCATTGCTGTTCTTGTATGAATGTCTTCATTGTTCTGAAAAGCTTTGATTAAAATTTCATCGTTGGCGCAATGTGCTAAAATACGAAGTTCTATCTGGGAATAATCTG
>JAGLLQ010000607.1 GCA_023140455.1 Desulfobacteraceae bacterium
TCATTCTGATGGAATGATTATTGATGGGAATGGATATTTGTTTGTGGGGCATTCTGGAGCCGGAAAATCAACAATTGCAACTATGCTTCAGGATAAAGGCGAGATTCTTTGTGATGACCGTATGATTTTAAGGAAAGGGGATGATGGTTTTAAAATTCATGGGAACTGGAGCCATGGAACTTTACCAATTGTCTCTGCATCATCTGCTCATTTAAAAGCCATTTTCTTTTTAAATCAATCTGAAAAAAATATAATACAACCTGTGGACAAAACAATGGGAAAAGTTAAAACTCTTATTTCTTGTATGGTAAAACCTTTGAACTCTGATAAATGGTGGAACTCAAACCTAAACCTTATAGAAGACATTGCAAAATCAATTCCTTGTTATAATTTATTTTTTAATAAAAATGGAAAGATTTATGAAGAAATTATTGCCTTAAAGTTATAACATGTGATATTTTATATAAATATTCAGCAAAGGAGAAAAAATGAAAAAAGAATGGAAAAAACCTGTTATGACTATTGTTACTAAAAGCACTATAGAAGAGAATGTTTTAGTCATGTGTAAAGGCTGGGATTTTGTGGGACAACCTATGGCTGGCCCTAGCGGGGAGGAACAGTGGTGTGGCTTTAGGTTAGGGGTACCATGCAATGCTGGGAACCCATCATAATAATATTTAAGAATAAATTAACAATGAAAATTGACATTAGTAAAAAATACTTTAAAAACGAAGACGTTATTATCCGAGAAATAGAAGGTGAATACTTAATGATCCCTATTGCATCAGGTATAGGTGACATGGAAGATGAGATGTACACCTTAAACGAAACCGGAATTGCTATATGGGAGAAGTTATCTCCTGAAAAAACAATTGAGGCTATAGTGGACGAGCTTGGTCAGGAATATGACGCTGATAAAAAAAAAATAACCACTGATGTTCTTGGATTGATTGAGGAATTGTTTAAGAGAAAAATTATATTTTGTTAATAACAAATGGCAAAGTCTAATAATATAACCTGCATTAACTTGCCTGATTCTGATTTAGTACAAAAACTCCGAGAGACTAAAACTCCTATATCCATTAGTTTTGAAATAACAGCGCGGTGTAATAACAATTGCAGGCATTGCTATATCAACCTTCCCGAAAATGATATCAATGCAAAATCCTTAGAGCTTGGGTTCCAAGAATTTAAAAACATTGCAAACCAAGCTGTTAATAATGGTGTTTTATGGTGTTTAATTACAGGTGGTGAGCCTCTTTTACGAGAAGATTTTGCTGAAATCTATTTAATGCTTAGAAGAAAAGGTCTGCTTGTTTCTGTTTTTACTAATGCCTGCCTGATAAACAAAACTCATATAGAACTTTTTAAAAAATATAAACCAAGAGAGCTTGAAGTTACAGTATATGGTGTTACTGAAGGAACCTATGAAAAAGTATCCGGAATAAAGGGAAGTTATAAGCAGTTTAGAGCTGGCCTTGATCTCTTGCTAACCAATGATATTCCTGTTTCTTTAAAAGCCATGGCTATTCATTCTAATGTCCATGAAATTGAAGAGATTGCGGAATTCTGCTCAAAATATTCAAAGAAAAAATTCAAATTTGATCCGTTTCTTCATAAAAGATATGACAGAAATGAAGAACGTAATAAAAAAATATTATCAGAACGCCTTAATAAAGACGAAATAATTGGCATTGAACATAATAACTTTGCAAGAAAAAATGCACTTGTTGAAGCTTGTGATCATCTTATTTTTGATCAGGATATCGACTCCATGGGTAGATTATTTACGTGCGGTATATTAAAAAATGGTTTTGAAATAAGTTATGATAGGAAACTAAGGCTTTGTTCTTCTCTGCTCCATCCTGATTATGTGCGTGATCTTAGAAAAATGTCCTTAATGGATGCATACAATGAAATTGCTAAAAATATAATCAATGCCAGATCTGACAATAAAGAATTTTTAAATAAATGCAATAAATGCAAAATAATTAATCTTTGTTATTTTTGTCCTGCGAACTCATATCTTGAGACGGGCAAACTTGATACTCCTGTTGATTATTTCTGTGAGAATGCCCATGCAAGGCAAGAAGCAATTATAGAATGGAAACAATTACAGGAATAAATTTTTTATTTTAGCTTTTGCTGATCTTAGTATTGGAAGAATTAAATTATTTAAGAAGCTGCTTTTTGAAAGAAGAGCAATGATTTTTCCAAAAAGCCCTCCTCCGTACAAAACTCTCTTCCCATTTCTTTCTACTTTGCTTACCACACCAATGATTTGATCTTGCTCAAAAACGCCATCCCTTGATTTGTTATTATCCCCTTTAATTATAAACTTTCCCTGCTGTTTGCCTATAACTCTATGAACCAGAGTTGATTCTCTTTCTTGAAAAAAAGCTGCAACAATATCACCTGGTTCAGGTTTATTTAGGAATAAGGGAGAAACAGTTACAATGTCCATATTTTTTATAAAAGGAGACATACTGTGCCCTTTTGCCTGGAATCGAAAATCCACATTTTTTTCCAGAACAGCACGCATAAGATTGGTAAAATTTTTACCAGACAGCTTTAAATTATTGCTTGGATCATCATTCATCATAGCTGATTAGCATGTGCATAGTTTAAAGTCTACAACACTATTTAAATACCCTACTCAATTTTGTAATTAATCTTTTTAAATAGTATATACCATATAACCTTAAAAAATATGAAAGGTAGTTGAGTGTTCCTCTTTTTATAACCTGCCATTCATTGTCAGTCTTAATAGAGAGAATACGCCCGAGGACATAGCTTGCCGGAACTGCATTGTCAGGTATTGGATTGTTATCACCCCATGTTTGTATAAACAGTTTACCATTATGTTTAAAAATTCTTGCGACACGGTGGATTAAAGTTAAATCAGAATCTGTTTTTATGAATACAATATCACCTAATTTTATTTGTTTTTCTCTAACAGGATATATGTTTATAAGTGCTCCTTCATTGATTACAGGAACCATACTGTTGCCATAGGCATTTCTTGTTATGCAAGTTCCATTGTCAAGCAAATCTTTTTGCAGTTGTAAGGTCGATATATTCATAGGATATCTTTTATAAAAGAAATAACATTTGAGTCAGGTAAAAATTCTAAGTCGTAAACAGGAATATTTTTAACTATTTTATCAAATAACTGAATTGAATTCGGAATTGTTTCAGGTATCCAGTTAAATGTTCTGGAACCATTTAGAATACTTCTGCTCGCCTCTTTTGCTGTTAGTTGACGGGCTTCATTCTTTTTTGAATGCCGAAGAAAAAAAATTGCTGCGAGTGGACCTGAGAAAGGAACTACCGGTCCTATTACACCAGGCCAGGGTGTTGAGTGTGCATTTACAATCCCTTCTTTATAGCTGATATAAGGGTTTTCATCAGTCAGACAGGTACCGCCTTCCTGGCATACAAGGTTGCTAAGAGTGGTTTTCCCTGCTCCCGAATCTCCCATAAATAAAATATACATGCCATCTAAAAAGACTAAAGCACCATGCATAAAACAATATTCCAAAATACTTGCCCGCCCCCACAAAATTATCAATAAAGCAGGGTCTCCATTAAAATTAATCTTACCTTCTCTTTGCAGACTGATATCTTTTTCCCAGGGAGACCACAATTTTATTTTAGTAAAATTTTTATTTGTCAGAAACTGACCTGATTGAATTTCAAATAATAGATTTGAATCATATTGGTGCATTGTTAATGCTGCATTGGCAGGGGTGTCAACTATTTTATCAGGTACTATTTCAATAGTTGTTAGTTTACTTTTATTAATATTATTTTCTGAAACTTGAAATAATTTTAATGTATCACTTACGGGAAGGTTACAATTTTCAGGAAATCGTAATTCAAAGAATAAATCTAAAATTTTAAAATAGTATTTTATCAAAGCTTCTAATATATTGAGCTTGTTGTTCCGCCCCTGTTCCAGCAGTTATTCGCAATTGGGGCCTGTAATCCACAGCCACCCTTATTATTATCAGGCGTACTGGAGCTTCCAAAACAGGCTGTGCCCATCTCTTTATCAAATTTAAGGACTATCTCCTCAATTACCGGAGTTTCCCACTTTTGTTTTTTCATTTCCACTCTCCTCTCATATCTTGTTACCTTTTATGCTGGAATCGCAACCTTGTCACTGATACCGTATTTTTTAATTCTTGCTTTTGTAAGCTCGCATTTAAATGGAACCGGCCCACCTGTTGAACAGCCTTCGAGCAAAGCGAAAGCCGCACAATGGCTGCATATTTCTATTGCCTCACAAGCCTGGCATGGTCCAGGCTGAAAAGGCAAATTATTTAACATTTCAGGGATTGCTATTTCCCAGCCTTCTTTAACACTGCCTTTTGTCAAATCATATTTTAAAATTTCCAATGGTAGACATGGATGCATATAGCCATACGCATCTATGTGGGCTGTCCCATTTCCAACATTACAGCCAAATGCATAATTTTCCTTATTTATTTTAGATGGGGACCATCTATTAATAAGGTTTTGCATTTCGCTTTTTCTGACCGGATCAGTATTTTCCAATTCCACAATTTCCTCTGGAGATAATCGTATCTGCTGGGGGTTATTGCTAATTCCTGAAAATGCTCCAATAAGTTGCACATCCCAGCGAAATAGCTCACAATACTTTTTAGAAATCTCTTTTACAGCCTCAAAATCATGTATATTAAGATGACTGAAAACTCCTTTAACCTCCAAAGGGATGCCGCAATCAGAAATCAAATCCAGTGCATCCATTACCTTTTTGAACATGCCTTTACATCCGGTCACTTTCTGATAAGTCTCTTCGGAAGCACCATACAGTGTGATGGATACCTCCAACGGTGTCCATTCAGAAAAAAAATCAACCATATTATTATTAATAAGGGAACCATTGGTAAATAAAGTTAATAAAAAACCCTTTTTCTTCAATTCTATCCACTTCTTTTTAAAATATGCTGAGAGTAATGGTTCTCCACCTGTTATAGTTAGAAACAATACTCCTTCATCTGCAATTTGACCTGCAATTTTTTCCCATTCTTTATACTCTAATTCTTTTTCCGTTTTTCCGACAAATGACGGATTTGCGCAGAAACAATGTTTGCAGGCAAAATTACACTTGCGGGTCATCTCCATTGAAACGCCGCTGAGCTGCCTGATTTTCGTCTTTCTTATACGTTTAGCGAAATCTTTTATTGAACAAATCTGCAAATTACTCTCCATATATATCAACAAAATTAATTTTCTGAAGATCTCTTACCAGTTTTTTAACCTCTGCTTTTATTATATTATGTGGACCTGAAAAATTGTTTTCAAGCTCTTCTACCAGTTGATCAAATGTTTTAGGGGTCGCAAGAAGTGTCCAAACAGATGCAGCAGTATTATTTAATGTATATATTTTTTGGATCTCAACACCAGTCTGATTCAAGGGAATTAAAACTTTTTCGTCCCCGATTGATCGCATAATTATATTTTGGTTTTGCCTGTATTGGTTCATATGAACCACCCTAAATTTACAAAAAATCACATTGCTGTAAGTTTCAAGTATCGATAATATTACTGAAATTAAGCAATTTTCTACATATAAATATCTCTTATATTACATAAATTAGCACAAAAAGTCCATTTTTTATTTTAATTTCTTTTATT
>JAGLLQ010000608.1 GCA_023140455.1 Desulfobacteraceae bacterium
ATTTAATTAAAGATTCAAAAACCCTTTTGTTAACTTTACTAAGGTTAACTTTCTCACAAAAATTATAAATTGAAGAAAAAGGTTTTTCCGGATCTCTTGTTGCTATAATTTCCTCAACCGCTGCCTGTCCAACATTTTTTACAGCAGCAAGTCCATAGGTTATAGCATCCTGAGATACTGCAAAAACAGTATCGCTTGAATTAATATCAGGTTTTAGAATTTTAATATCATGGGTTTTGCATTCTTCGATAAACTTTACAATATTATCAGTGTTTCGCATTTCACTTGTCATCAAAGCTGCAATAAATTCAAGAGGAAAATTAGCTTTCAGATATGCAGTCTGATAACTGATTAAAGCATAGGCAGCACTGTGGGATTTATTAAAACCATAACCACCGAACTTTTCCATTAAATCAAAAACTTCTTTTGCTTTTTTTAAATCAAGTTTGTTTTCCTTTGCACCTTTCATAAAAAGTTCACGGTGCTCTTCCATCATGGCTTGTATTTTTTTTCCCATGGCTTTTCGTAAACCATCCGCATCAGCCATTGAATAATTAGCAAGGATAGATGCTATTTTCATTACCTGTTCCTGGTACAGAATAACGCCATATGTTTCTTTTAGGATGGGTTCAAGCGCATCAAATAGATAAACAACTTCTTCCCTGCCATGTTTTCTTTCAACATAATTGTCTGCCATACCACTCTCAAGCGGACCCGGTCTATAAAGTGCAACCAGTGCAACAATATCATTGAAAGTTTCAGGTTTTAACCTTTTAATAAGGTCTTTCATACCTGAACTTTCAAGTTGGAATACACCAGTTGTATCACCGGATTCAAGAAGCCTAAAAGTTTTTTCATCCTGAGGGTCAAGATTTTGAAGATCAGGGACTTTTTTTGAGCTCTTTTTTAATAGTTCAATAGTGTTCTTAATAACAGTAAGATTTCTTAAGCCCAAAAAATCAAACTTTACAAGCCCGATTTTCTCAACATAAGTCATATCAAACTGTGTTAATGTTTCACCCTCTTTACCTTTATATAAAGGCAAATAATTAACAAGCGGTTTATCACCGATAACAACTCCTGCTGCATGGGTAGAAGCATGTCTTGGCAATCCTTCAAGAACCAGGGCAACTTCAAGCATCTTCTCTTTAATTTCTGACTCAGATGCTTTTTCTGTAATCTGCGGGACGTCATCAATAGCCTGTTGTAAATTTTTTACATTATCTGGAATTAATTTTGCAATTTGATCAACTTCCGATAATGGGACATCAAGAGCTCTGCCGACATCTCTAATTACAGCCTTAGCTTTTAGTTTTCCAAAGGTAATAATTTGACAGACATTTTCACCGCCACCATAGCGTTCTACAACATAATCGTATATCTGCCCTCTTCCCTCAATACAAAAATCAACATCAATATCAGGCATACTCATGCGGGAAGGGTTTAAGAATCTTTCAAAAATCAGACCATGTTCAATAGGGTCAAGATCAGTTATGCCCATGACAAAAGCAACCATACTTCCAGCTGCTGATCCCCTGCCCGGCCCGACAGGTACTCCAATCTCTTTTGCATGCCTGATAAAATCTGCCACAATCAAAAAATAACCAGGGAACCCCATGTTGAGAATTGTTTCTATTTCATATTCCAGGCGGTCTTTATAAAGTTTTTCATCAAGATCAGGATTATTTGATTTAATGATTTCAATCTTTTTTGAAAAGCCTTCTAATGCCTGTTTTTTAAATATATCATCTTCAGATGCTTCAGAACCATTATCATATTTTGGGAAATGATATGTCTTATCATCAAATTCAACATTACACCTTTGGGCGATCTGCTTTGTAATTTCAACTGCCCCGGGATAATCTTTAAATGAATCAACCATCTCTTCAGAAGATTTAAAATATAATTGATCTGAATCAAATTTAAAATGAGTGGGGTCGTCCAGAGTTTTACCGGTTTGAATACATAAAAGAACCTCATGAGCGCTTACGTCACTTTTGGAAAGGTAATGACAATCATTTGTAGCAACCATTGGCATAGAAAGTCTTTTACTCATTTCGAGCAGACCTTTATTAACTTTATTCTGAATCTCCATTCCATTTTGCTGGATTTCAAGAAAAAAGTTATTTTCTCCAAAGGTTTTAACATAAAATTGAGCAAGCTTGTCTGCTTGTTCAATTTTATTTTGAATTATTGATTGTGGAATATCTCCTTTAAGACACGCTGACAAGGCTATCAAACCATTGCTATACTTAGATAGAAGTTCTTTATCAACTCTTGGTTTATAATAAAAACCTTCAAACTGTGCAATAGAGGTAAGTTTACAAAGGTTAGCATATCCTTCACGATTTTTTGCAAGAAGAACTAAATGAGTAAGTTCTCTCCTGTCTTGATCAGTTTTGTCTTTAAGAGTTCTTGGTGCAACATAGACTTCACAGCCAATAATTGGTTTAAC
>JAGLLQ010000609.1 GCA_023140455.1 Desulfobacteraceae bacterium
CATGCCCGGTATTAGTCGCTCATTTTTTTTTGAAAAGAGTATCCTGTTTAATACATTTTGTTTTTTAACTAATAACATTTCTCCCACAGGAGTATCTATTCTGGCAAAATATGTCATTTTTAATTATACTTCCTTTAAAAGTATTATTTTTTCAAGCATTTTTTTATAATCTATACCGGCAGCTTTAAATCCTTGTGTGCCATATTTCATGTTTGCTTCAATAATAAAAAAATTATTATTATCTTTAATAATATCTATTCCAACATCATTCCATCCACATCTTTTTGCAGTATCAAGTGCAAGATTAAGAGCTTGCTCAGGCACATGGTCAAACTTTATATTCCCACCCTGGGAAATATTGGTTCTAAAATCGTTTCCCCCGGATTCCCTCCAATAAGCAATTCGGACTTTTTCCCCTATAATAACCACTCTGATATCTCTGTCTATTGGAATATATTGTTGAATATAAGCAGGCTGGTTCAGTGACAAATATTCTGAAAGGTCATCCATGTTGTCTATCAGATAAACATCTCTACCCTTTGATGAACCTCTGGCTTTTTTTGCAATAAAAGGGAGTTTGAAAGAATCAAGTATGGAGTTTTTTTGCTTTTTGCCATAAAAAATTCTGGTTTTCGGGTGGGGGATATTCAACATTTTAAAAATAGCTGTTTGTCTTATTTTGTCTTGGGCAAATTTGTATGTATGGAAGCTTGGGAATGTGTCTTTTCCCATTGTATTAAAGAGATCAGCAAAAAAAGCAGTTGGGAAATATATTTTTTTTGCGCTAATGATTAATTCTTTTTCATTTTTTGAATAGTCTGAAAAATTAGGTTTAAGACCCAGTGTATTAATGTGAGGGCTTTTTATTAATCTTGCACCAATAGCTATTGGACCAAAGGGTTTTTTATTTGTTGTCATGACAAGTTACAAATGTTTGAAGCAAGAATGAATTTGATTTGTGATAGGTGGGAAAGCAATAACATTCTCTTCCTCATTTAAAAAATCATTTTGAAGCGTTGCAAGAATAACTGGTAATTCTTTCTCTGGATGAATATCTCTTATCTCTTTTAAAAAATCAAGTCCTGTCATGTCATTTAAAAAGAGATCACAAATCACAGCAAATGGTTTTTCAGTCATTAGAGATTCAAATGCAGCCTGGGAGTTCTGGAATGGCTTTGAAGAATAACCAGCAGATAATAAAATTTTAGTGTATAGGTCAATGCGAATTTGAGAATTGCTGATAATAACAAAGCAAGGTTTTTCTTTTTTCTTTTTCTTTTCAAGCACTTTTCCATATTTTTTTGCAGAGGCAGTAAGATTACGTTTTTTTTGAATTCCAATATAATTTTCAATAACTTGCAAAGAAGCTCTTTTCTCAAGATAATTTGATACAATATATGAGAAAGCATCTGAAATTGTCAGCTGGGTAATAAGGTTATTCGCATGTGCATCAAGAATGCTCTCTCCAAGTTTTTTTCCGGATTCAGTACCGGATTCTATTCTATCTTTAATTTCAGCAACAACAAGGTCTGTAGGGCTTTTATCAAGTACTTTCACTGCAGCAGTCCTTACATGCATTGAAGGGTCATTGATCCCACTGATGACAGAGGCTGCTGACTCTAATTCAGGAAATGCCCCAAGTGCAGTATAAGCAGCGAATTTAATTTTTTTGTCAATTTTTTTATCTCTAAGCAGGGTAAAGACTTCCGGGACCAAAGCTTTAGGGATTATTCTGGCAATTAAGCTCAAACTGGTAATAATCAGGTCATGGTTTTCTGATTTAAGGTTTTCAGCAAGGATGTCTTTTGTGTCAGATCCTATGACAGCGAGTTCTAAAAAACTATTAAATCTTATTTCAATATCTTTTGATTTTAATTTGTCATTCAATTCTAATATTACACTTGATATGTCCTTTTTTATAGGTTTTTTTTCTTTTTCTGGTTTTTCTTTCCTTCTGTTTTTAAGAACTTCAAGGGAGTCTAAAATGTCCTGATCACATTTGGAAGAATCAGCAGCTTTTAAAAGATTTTTATAGGCAGATTCTGAACCTATCCTTTCCAGTGCTTTAACAGCTTCAGTTTTTAGTTTTGATTCATCATAAAAGATAAATTCTGCGATATCGTCCACAAGTGTTTTTATTCTTTGCCTTCCGGCAATTTTGATGGTTTCTCTAAGTATTTCAAAGTCAGTTCCTTTGGATAAAATGTGTTTCATCAAAGGAACAATTTGCAGCAGCATGTCCTCATCACAAGTATTATAAAGAATAAGGCTGAAATGGAAATTCAAATGGGCACGGTCTGTAAGCAATTGAATCACTCTGTCATGGATTTCTTCATCAATATATTCATCCTGCGTTAAGATTGGCATAAGATTAAGTGCGATAATGTCAGGAGCAAGAGCAAAGATCTGTAAAACCTCTAACTTAGTTTCAAAGGAAAGGCTTTTAAGTTTTTTTAATAACTGCTTGGTTTTTTCAATGTCTGATTTGGCAATACTGTTTTTGATTTGGGTGATAAAATCTGCCATATTTCACCTTTATTTTTAG
Source organism: Desulfobacteraceae bacterium (assembly GCA_023140455.1). The sequence goes on from JAGLLQ010000609.1 coordinate 2,546, forward strand.
AAGAATTAGTAAAATTGGTCAATTTAGGATTGGTGTCTATTTTATTAGTTTACATGGGTTATGTTCTTTTGTACACCAAGAATTTATTTTGATTGATGAATTTTAAAAAAGTCGTAGATGTTTAGAGTTTTTTTTAATTTTCGGGGGATAAAAAAATGTGTAAACCCCTTGATATTATTGAATAACCTCAAATTATCTTGACAAATATCTTTTTCATGGTTAAAATGTTTTTATTGGACGATGTGCAAAGTACAAATATTTCAAAAAAATTTACACAAGGAGTACGTTTAAATGATTGACTTAACAGATTCTGCAAAAGAGCAGATTGACGAATATTTTAATGGGAAAGAACCTACTCCCATAAGAATCTTTCTTAACTCAGGTGGCTGAGGTGGTCCATCTCTTGCGATGGCTCTGGATGAGCCTAAAGATACTGACGACGTTTATGATATCAAAGGCCATAAACTTGTAGTTGACAAAGAATTTATGAAACAGGCACAATCAATTAAGGTTGATTTCTCCGGTATGGGCTTTAAAATTGATTCTAATATTGATTTTGGCCAGTCTGCATGTGGCAGCTGTGGAACAGAAGGTTCTTGTTGTAGCTAATTGTTATAATTTTTGTTTTTTCAGTAATTTAAAAGGGTACTCAATTTTGAGTACCCTTTTTTTTGTTAACAGTGATATGTCTTGACCAACTTGTTTCTCCGTGATAATCTCAGGGATGAATCTTTTAGAAATTATCAAATATAGTTATCAGGTAAATTAGAATGAAAAGAATCCTTATTATTCTCTCTTGTTTTATTTGTTTAATTAGCTGTTCCAAAGAGCCTGAAGTCAGTGAGATGATTCTTGGAGGATGGATCAATAAAAGTGGTGATTCATACATCCACCTGAGAATTAAATTGGAGGAACAATGGGAAGCTTCTGTTAAAATTACAGACGTTACATCAAAAATTATTCAGGTTAAAGGACAGGCTTCCGGAAAATGGCATATTGAGGATAACACTTTAGTGTTAACTGTTTTTGAATCCAATGTTAATAAGATTTATAAAAAAAATGCTACAAGCTTTTATGAAATTATAAAATTGGATAATAAGATTATGCAATTGATGGACTCACATGGGCAGATGATTATATGGAACGCATTACAGTCTAAGAAAGATCAAGGCGTTGGTAACATTAACAGCATACGAATGGCACCCTTTACTGTTAATTTAAATAAAACCAGATCCCGGGATAAAGATAGATATCTGTGCCTGAATCTTAAAATAGTTTTAAAAGAATTAATGCCAGATGCTGATTTACACAGAATTCATCCAAAGGCCAGAGAGGCTGCGCTGTTATATTTAAGTTCACTTGTTTACAAAGATATTAAAAGCCTTGATGAAGTTAAAAAAATACAGGGAAAACTTAAGATAGTTCTTAATCCATATATAGGAAATATGATTGATGAAGTTGAAATTGATCATGTTATTGTATCATCAACTATTGATAGAGTAGAAGAGTTCCTCATAGAACATTCGTTAAAAGCCAGAATTTCTAAAAAGAGAGATGGAGAAGGTGATAAAAAAGACAAGGGAAAAGAATGAAAATAATTGATCCATATTTTGAAATACTTCATATGGCTGATAGAGATGAGATATTAAATCTTTTAGAAAAAGCTGCAAGAACATGCTATAAATCCGAGGACAAAATCAGCCATGGCTCTGCTGAGCAATTATTAAAAAGACTTATGAAAACAGGGCATGAAAGTGTTATAGAACATATAGCCATTACAGTGAGATTGATTTGTGACAGAGGTGTAACCCATGAAATAGTTCGTCATAGACTTTGTTCTTTCAGTCAGGAGAGTACAAGGTATGCTAATTATTCAAAGGATAAATTCGGCAGCGAAATAACTGTAATAAGACCATTTTTTTTTAAAACAGGGTCAAAAGAATATAAACTCTGGGAAGAGTCAATGCAAGCTTCTGAAGAGGCCTATCTTAATCTTATTGAGAACGGTGCAAAAGCGCAGGAAGCCAGGAGTGTGCTTCCCACCAGCCTTAAGGCAGACCTCATTATTACAGCAAATATAAGAGAATGGAGACATATCTTCAGATTACGATGTTCAAAAGCATCCCACCCCCAGATGAGACAGAGCATGCTTCCTTTGCTTGATCATTTTTATAAAAAAATGCCTGTATTGTTCGGTTCTATTTATGACAAGTTTGCAGAGGATATCAAAGAATTTCGAAATTAGTCAGCCCAGACTATATAGCAGTATAGAATATAGGTATTATTGAAACATGTTAAAAGAAAAGTTTGTGAAGTACAAAATTGGATATTATACTAGTGCGAACATACAGCACCTGACCCCATTGCTGCTTTTATATTCTCACCTTGGGGGGATTTTTTATATTTATAAAAATAAAAACACATATGATTATTTAAGAGAA
>JAGLLQ010000061.1 GCA_023140455.1 Desulfobacteraceae bacterium
ATGAAAAACTGGAAATGGCTGTTAGGTCAAATCCATGAAAAGCTTCCTTGGGTAAAAAGAACCACATGCTATGCAAATCTGAAATCAATAATGCTGAAAACAGATGAAGAACTGGCATACCTGCACAAAAATGGTCTTAAAGCTGTTTTTCTCGGCCTGGAATCCGGTCATGCCCAGATAAGAAAAAATATCAAAAAAGGTGGTACACCTGAAGAATTAATCCAACATTGCAAACGTCTCAGGAAATCCGGCATCCGTTTAGTCACCATTGTTCTTTTAGGCCTGGGTCAGGTTGATCTAAGCCTGGAACATGCCAGGGAAACCGGTAAAGCCCTCACTGCCATAGACCCTGAAGCTGTCAGTGCATTAAGTCTTATGCCCTTACCTGATACGCCTTTGGGGCAGGCATTTGAAAAAGGTGACTTTAAGATCCCGGATGCCCTTGGCATGATATCTGAGCTAAAGGAACTGGTAAAATATACTGAGCTGTCCAGAGGCGCATTCCGTTCTGTCCACGCCAGTAATTATTTGTCCATAGATGCAAAATTCCCCCAGGACAAACCTGCTGTGCTTAAAGCTCTCGACCAGGCGCTGGTCGGCAATATCAACCTTAAACCTGAATGGATGCGCGGCCTGTAAAGGAAAAACTAAGGGCCTTACCTGTTTTTCTGCAGGCATCTACACAATCACCGCAATTGGTGCATTGGGCTCGGCTTATAAAATTTAAGTGCCTGGGATCCAGGTCAAGAGAGCATGCTTTTTGGCAGGGAGGTGAGGCCAGATCTGAAATGCAGTTTTCTTTTTTTAAAAGGATCTTGAGCCCAAAGGGATTAAATAGTCCGGCAATTATCAAAAGAACAGATTGCGGACAAATCCAACGGCACCATACCCGTGTGCTGAATACAAATTCAAGTGCCAAAATAGCTCCTATAAACCAAATTGCACCAAGCAGATATTTTTGAACAAACAAGTATTGAAAAATATTTGAATATTGAAACGGCAGGGAAACCTGGTTTAAAATCGGTGGATTGAAAAAAATAATAGCTGCCAAAAAGCCCGTGCAAAAGAACACCACCTTAACCGCAAGGGCATTTGCCCTAAGTTTGATATTGATTGTTTTTTTTAGCCTGAACCGACCGGCAAACCTGTTGGTCAATTCTGACAACAATCCAAAAGGACATACCCAGGAACAAAAAATAGTTCCCAGAAAAAAAGCAACCCCCAGAACCAATCCGGCACTGATTAATAGTCCAACTGGGGTGTACCGACTTTTAATGATTACCTGGGCAACGGCAAGAGGGTCTGAAAATGTCAAACTACCAATATGGATGTTTAAAAAATTCCCCCAGATAAAACTGAACCCATTATCGTTCAGTATGGGAAGCATGATAAAAAAAACAGCAATGGCTGTTTGTATTGCCCTCCGCCAGACATGGATATGATGCTGTTTTAAATGTGGATCAAACATCTTTTTTAATCTCCATTCCCATACTCCTTTAAGTTTTTTTATTTATCACACATACGAATGAAAATGTGCCTATTATTTCAAGGAAAGATCACTAAATGTCTGATATTGAGAATACCATCAGATTTTGCTCTGGGTTCTGGTACTCGAGAAGTTTCTATTCTGTAGACAATGGCTGTTAATGTGAAGCATTCATAAATTTATTTCCCCTCTCGCATCGGCCTCCCCACCGGGCAGTAGGTTGTCCATTCTGAATAAGAACAAATAGTTCACAATCATTTTCACACCGCCGGCAATACCCTGGTCGTATCTTGGCTTCTCCTTCCTGCCAACCCTTAAATTCAGACAGGTTGTCCTGAACCTGATCGGATGCCAATAGAGCGGCACCAATTGCACCACATACGGTTACATATGGCGGAATAGTAATCTCCGCATCTTGAATAGCTTCACGAAAGCAATGAGCGATGGCTTCATTATATGCAACACCTCCCTGAAAAGAGATAGGAGAAAGCAGCTCTTTACCTCGAGCCACATTATTCAAATAATTACGTACCAGAGCCTGACAAAGCCCCATGCAAATAGAAGCAGCATCATATCCGGCTTGCTGTTTATGAATCATGTCTGACTCAGCAAAAACAGAACAACGCCCGGCAATACGCACGCTATCCTCTGCCGTCATCGCATAAGAGCCAAATTCATTAATGTCTATTTTCAATCGCTGTGCCTGCTGGTCCAAAAAAGCTCCTGTTCCTGCCGCACAGACAGTGTTCATTGCAAAATCATATACCCTGCCATCTTTTAAGTGGATAATTTTCGAGTCCTGCCCACCAATTTCAAGGATAGTTCTAACCTCAGGGTTATAATGTAATGCACCCACTGCGTGAGCAGTAATCTCATTTTTAACTATATCAGCGCCAAGGTAGGCTGCCGCTAAAAATCGTCCACTGCCTGTAGTTCCAACGGCTCCCACATAAGCATCTTTCGACAGTTTAGAACGTACCCCCTCAAGACCAGCAATCAATGCACGAAGAGGTCTCCCATCTGTACGCGTATAAGACTCATATTGTAATATTTTCAGATCATCTAATAAAGCAAACTTAATACTTACAGATCCTATATCGACACCTAACAACCATTTTTTCATTCAATTATCCCATTTATAATTACTGCAAACCTAAAGACTGTCTAAAAAAGCTTCCAGTCTAACTTCAATATGAGTAGTCTCTGAGTGTTGGTCCAAAACTAGCAACAGATAAGGAAGATTATATACACGACGACATGCAGACTGTGTTATTGGAGTGATAGAACTGTCAACTCCACAGGCAAATGACGAACAGTAAATAACTCCATCAATCTCTTTTTCTTTACGCATCAGCGAAGCTATAGACATGCCTCCGAGCGTCCAATAGATATAATATCCTTCAAATCGATATTCCTGATTGATCATTTCAGGAGCAATCATAAAAGGTGTAATCACTCTGCAATTTCGCTGGAGAAGCATTTCTGAAACACCCTTATTAATAAATGGATCTGCAAGCACATAAGGCATACCCAAAAGCAGAATAGAGGGGCCATCAGGAACATTATATTTTGAACGCCTTCCGGGGATACTTACGTCTTGTTCAAGGACTTCATCAAGAAAAGGATTGTCCCTGGAACACTCAACAAAACGATAATAGGCACTGCAAGCTTTATCAAAAGCCTTTCCAACTGATTTTCCTCTGAATCCCGCATTCTTTAAAATCAATCGATCTGAGCGATCAAATTTTGTAAATGGTGTAAGATTAAAAGATAGTACATTGGGAAGTTCTAATACGTTTCTCAGCAGATCAGCCATACCAGCACAAGCAGGACAAACATATATGTCTTGATGAAGACGATTTACCCGCGGCATAAAAATAAAATCAACTTTGTCTTTAAGTACATCGGCATGGATGAATACACTTTCAATAGGAAGACATATATCCCCTCTATATTTTTTACGTACATTATCAAAAGTATGGTGTGAGAGCTTCGGCGAAATGATTGTTTCACAACCAAGTTCTTGAAAAAATGCGCACCAAAATGCACCCATTGGATAGTAAAGAAGACATCTGAGAATTCCAATTTTCATATTACCTTCTTATAGATCCATATTTAGTCTGAAATAAATTATCCACGAACGCTTCTAATCGAACATCAAATCGCTCTCCAGGTGAAACATCATCCAAAGTTAAACTCAATATAGGAAATCCGGTGTCACGCTCAACTGCGGCCAAAATATTTTGAGCAACAAATTCTACCATGCAACCAAATGGTTTTAAATGAACCATCCCGTTCAACCCCTTTTTGTGAGCCATCAATGCGTAGCCAACATTTGTTGAACAATCACCTCCAATATACTCGCCGATATATTCTCTGGATGCTCGAATAGCGGCACGTTTTCCTTTCGGATTAAGAAAATCGAGTTTCATCCCCCAAAGCAGATATGTAGTCTGCCAAACCGTGCGTACCGGCTCCGCACCCAGTCGAGCCAGTCGGGTCTCAATATTTGCATTGGTAAATGAATCTAAAGTACAGAAAACTTCTCCGCTGACAACAACTTTCACCGTTTTCCGCGCTGAATCTAAAGGAACAGATCTGAGGTTTTTACGGGCTTTGTGAAACGCCCACCAAATTGTTGGAGGATGATTGCATTTATTAATTGCATCCTTTCCTTTTTCAAACGAATCCTGAATACTCCCATGATTGATTTCACTGGCGATTAAACGATTACGTTCTGCCTCCAAACGCTCAGTAGCATGCAATCTGTTAAACCCAACAATAAAACTTTTTGCTATGCGAAAATATGGTACATTATGACCATACATTTCTTTATATACTTCACGCATCCGCTGGACATAGCCTTTACGCAGATTCATATTGTTGAAGTCAAACCACCCAACATTCAAATTCAGGTCACTAAAGATTAACTGCATCCCCAAACTGTAAAAACCCAGTCGGCAAGGACCTCCTTCGGTAATCATGCCAACGGTATTTGCTCCATTATCAAGGCACTGTTTCAAATTACCCAGGATCAGTTTAAATGGCAAACAGGCACCTTCAGGAGCATACAAAGTGCCAATATCAAGAGTCTTTCTTGTATTTGGTGGTGGACGAACAGACCGGTCTCCTGTCCCAACTGCATCTATAAATCCATCAATAAGAGAATTCATAACTCCCATACTGGGGTAGCAACCTATAAATTCTTCGGGTGGTGGGCCTTCTTGAATTAATCCGTCTATTTGTACATTTTCAACTTTCTTGGACAATATAGATGACTTCACTTAGATCTCCACTTTCTAATAAGACTCAAAAGCAAGCCTTTAAAGTTTGTATAACGCCTGTTTGTTGTCACTTTTGATTTGCCACTTCCGGTATCTCCTTCACTTATCCCTATAACTTGATCAGAATCTACAATTTCTAAAATCTCGCAATTGTTTGGGCAGTCCTGCCAATAAAAATTTATGGTCAGTATCTCCCTTCGGCATATCTCACAACCGCAGTGTTTGTCAAGCCAGTTCATCTGTTTTTTGCAACAGAACATAACACCTTTAAAAATTACAGGCTTCATAATCAAAGTGTTAATGAAAAACCGGGTGGGTGACAAGCCTATTATACTTGGATATATGTGAGGTTGATGGTTTTTTTCTGTTAAACAGCGTGCAATAATGACC
>JAGLLQ010000610.1 GCA_023140455.1 Desulfobacteraceae bacterium
CTCCCAACTGAGTTATTCGCCCTATCCGTTAAAACAGAGAATTTATATCAAAAACAAAACACTCTGTCAATATAAAACTGACATTGAAGCCAAAAAGATCAATATTAATTAATCATCAATTTAATACACATTGAATTACTTCATCCATATTTTCAACAAAAACAATTTCAAGTTGTTTCTTTATGGATACAGGCACATCTTCTTTGATATCTTTTTCATTTTCTATTGACATGATAACTTTCTTAATCCCGTTAGCATGAGCTGCCAACAACTTTTCTTTTACACCACCCACAGGCAGAACCCTACCCCGAAGAGTTATTTCTCCGGTCATGGCAATTGTTCTGTCAATCTTCTTTTCTGTAAGGACAGACACAACAGCAGTACATATTGTAATACCGGCAGATGGGCCATCTTTTGGGATTGCTCCTTCCGGAACATGAATGTGTATATCCGTATCTTTATAAAAATTCTTATCAATTCCAAGCTCTTTGCTTCTGGATCTTACATAACTTACCGCAGCCTGTGCAGATTCTTTCATTACATCACCAAGCTTACCAGTTACTGCCACATTCCCCTTACCCGGCATTGTCACAGCTTCAATTGTTAAAAGCTCACCTCCAGCCTGGGTCCAGGCAAGTCCATTTAAAACTCCGACTTTATCTTCTTTTTCAAGCTTACTGTCCCGGAATCTGCGCTGGCCCAAATATTTTTGAATTGAGGTTGCAGATATCTTATTAAGCTTTCTTTTATTTGTCTGAACTATTTTCTTTGCTATTTTTCTCAACAGAGAAGAAATTTCACGTTCCAGGTTCCGGACTCCTGCTTCTCTGGTATAATATCTTATTATAGATAAAATAGCATTTTTTGAAAAAGTAACATCAGATGGCTTTAAACCATTCTCTTTCAGCTGCTTTGGAATGAGAAAATCCTTGGCAATACTTTCTTTTTCATACTCGGTATACCCGGGTATATGTATAATTTCCATCCTGTCCTGAAGCGGGCCTGGAATATTATGCAAAGTATTTGCAGTTGTAATAAAAAGAATATCAGAAAGGTCATAATCCAATTCAAGATAATGATCACTGAAATTTTTGTTCTGTTCAGGATCAAGGACTTCAAGCAGGGCCGACGAAGGGTCTCCTCTAAAATCAGCATTCATCTTATCTACTTCATCAAGACAGAACACAGGATTATTGTACCCTGTTTTTTTTAAAGTCTGAATAATTTTTCCTGGCATGGCACCTATATAGGTTCTTCTATGCCCTCTTATTTCTGCTTCATCCCTCACTCCGCCCAGAGAAATTCTTGCAAAGGCCCTTCCGGTTGCTCTTGCTACAGATTTGGAAAGAGAAGTTTTTCCAACACCAGGAGGCCCTACAAAGCAAAGAATTGGCCCCTTAATCTTTTTTACAAGGGTTTGCACTGCAAGATATTCTAAAATACGTTCTTTGGGCTTTAAAAGTCCATAATGGTCTTCTGTAAGAATTCTTTGAGCTTCATCAATTTGTTTTTTAACTTTTCTTTTTCTATACCATGGAAGATCCAATATCCAGTCAATATAATTTCTCACAACAGTTGCTTCAGAAGACATTGGAGACATCATCTTAAGCTTATCATGTTCTTTGCGGACAGTTGCAGCTGCACTTTTTGGCAATCTCTTCTTTTTTATTCTTTTTTCAAGTTCCTTAAATTCCTGACTTGGCCCATCTTCGCCCATCTCTTTTTTAATGGCACGCATCTGTTCATTCAGGTAATGTTTTTTTTGAAATTTCTCCATCTGGCTCTTAACCCGACCCTTAATCTTCTGGGACATGGAAAAAACATCAATTTCCTTTTTTATAAGCTGCAAAAGAAAAAACAGCCGTTCTTCTAAATCATCAATATCAAGAAGTTGCTGCTTATCTTCAATTTTAAAAGGCATTTTAGCAGCCAGTATATCAGCATATTTTGAAGCATCAGAATATTCCTGTCTGAGACTTTGAAGGATTTCCTTTGAAAAAACACCTGAAAGGACTGCATACTTCTCAAAAGCTTCAGAAACAGTTCTTACTGCAGCCTCAGCTCTGTTATCATCCATAAACTGATCATTAACACTTATAATTTCAGCAACAAGATAATTATCTTTTTCTTTAAGCTGTGATATCCGGCCACGTGCAATACCCTGAACAAGAGTCTTAATAGATCCGTCAGGAAGACGGAGAAGCTGCAAAATCTTTGCTTCAGTGCCTGTTTTATGTATATC
>JAGLLQ010000611.1 GCA_023140455.1 Desulfobacteraceae bacterium
ATACTTAATTATGGATAAAATAAATTTTATGGGTAGTGCTATTACAAATAAAGTTATCTTAACTATTGATGATGAATCCTATATCAGACAAAGTATTAAATCATACTTGGAAGATTTTGGGTTTACCGTTTTGGAAGCAGAGAACGGTAAAAAAGGGCTTGAGATTTTTGCTTCAAACAAAATCGACTTGATATTGCTTGACCTTAGAATGCCTGAAATGAATGGCCTTGAAGTACTCAAGGCTATAAAGGAAGAATCCCCTGACACCCCCCTGATCGTAGCCTCGGGTACAGGCAATATTACAGCTGTTGTTGAAGCCCTTCATCTTGGTGCATGGGATTATATCTTAAAACCTATTGAAGATATGAATGTTCTATACCATTCCATTGCAAAATGCCTTACAGAAAGCGCGCTTAAAAAAGAGAATAAAATATATCAGGAACGCCTTGAAGAACTTGTGCAAGAAAGGACTCAAGAGCTTGCGGAAAGTGAAAAGAGGTATAAAGCAATATTTGAACATACTGGAACTGCTGCTGTAATATTAGAATCTGATTATACAATATCCATGGCAAATTCACAATTCTGCGAAATTGCAGGTCTTAAAAAAAAAGAGATAGAAACAACAAAAAAATGGCATGATTTTATTGCCCCCGAACACAAAGATATAATAAATAAATTTTGTGAAATAAATAAAAAAACAACTGACTCTAAACCTGATCAACATGAAATAATCTTTATAGGTGCAGACGGGGAAAAAAAATATACTTATGCTACACTGGCAATGCTGCCAGGAATTGATAAAATTGCTGTGTCGTTATTGGATATTACAGAAAAAAAAGCATCTGAAAAACGTTGGCACCATCTTGAGAAACAATTAAGGAATGCTCAAAAAATGGAAGCTATTGGGACTCTGGCCGGAGGAATCGCTCACGATCTTAATAATATCTTAAGTCCTGTTTTAGGGTATTCAGAAATGACAATGATGGATGTTGCGCCTGACAGCAAAGTTTATAAACATAGCGAAAAGATTCAAAAAGCAGCGTTACGTGCTGCCGATCTCGTAAGCCAGATACTTTCGTTTAACAGAAGCAGCGAAGAAGAAAAAAGACCCATTAGAATACATCCTGTAGCAAAAGAAGTTATCAAGCTCTTAAAAGGATCAATTCCATCTACTATTAAAATAACAGATGGAATTGACAGAAACTGTGGATATGTTGAAGCTGATCCAACACAGATACATCAGATTATCATGAATTTGTGCACCAATGCTTTTCATGCAATGGAAGCAACAGGCGGTGACTTAAAACTGTCTTTAGAAGAAATCTCACTATCAAATGAGGAATTAATAGAACATCCCGGTTTAACCCAGGAAAAATACGTTGTGCTTCAAATATCAGATACTGGTTGTGGAATGGATGACCAGACACGGGAACGAATTTTTGACCCCTATTTTACAACCAAAGAAGAGGGTAAGGGCACAGGATTAGGGCTTGCCACTGTATACAGTATTGTAAAAAGCTATAATGGTGCAATCTCAGTTAAAAGCTCTTTGGGCCAGGGTACTTGTTTTACAATACTGCTTCCTGTTGATAAATCAAAAACAAAAAAAAAGGCACATAGCTTAAAATCAAATATTGTAAAGAACACAAAAGGTGAAAAAATTCTTTTTGTTGATGACAATAAAGATATTGTGGAAATGTGCAAACAAGGACTTGAAGCAATAAACTACAAAGTGGAAAACTTTACTTCAAGCCTTGATGCATTAAAATTTTTTAAAGAGCATCATCATGATATAGACCTCGTTGTTACAGACCAGACAATGCCTGACAAAACCGGTATTGATCTTGCCAAAGAGATGAGAGAAATCAATCAGGCAACTCCGATTATTCTCTGTAGTGGATATGCCGAAGCAATCAACCAGGAAGAAATAGAAAAGGCAGGTATAAAAAAATTCATAAAAAAACCTCTTTCCGTGGATGAGCTTTCATACGCCATTCAAAATATTCTTAATGATTGAAGATAATTCCAATATTACTACAGCGACACCTAAGAAAACCATTCTCATAATTGATGATGAAGTATACATCAGAAAGAGTGCAAAAAGTTTCCTGGAAGATTATAGTTTCAAAGTAATCGAAGCAGAAAATGGTCGTATTGGGCTTGAAAAATCTATTGAAGAAAAGCCCGACCTGATTTTATGTGATCTTCGCATGCCTGAAATGGATGGGCTTGAAGTACTGGCCGCTGTGACTCAAAGCCGGCCTGAGACGCCCATAATAATTGTCTCAGGTGCCGGGAACATCAAAGACACTGTTAAAACACTCAGACTTGGTGCATGGGATTATATTATCAAACCCATACAAAATATGGATGTTTTGCTTCATGCAATAGATAAGGCTTTAGAACGAGCAAATTTTATTGAAGAAAAACGTCAATACCAGACAAGTCTTGAAAAGGCAAACAAAGAACTTAAGGATTCACTTGATGTACTCAATCAAACTCAGGACCAGTTAGTACAATCTGAAAAAATGGCAGCATTAGGCGAACTAGTAGCAGGAGTTGCCCATGAGATCAATACACCAGTTGGAATTGGAGTTACCGCAGCCTCATTTCTAGATGCAAAAACAAAAGAATTAAAAAAAATATACAAATCAGGAAATATTAAAAAAAGTGAGCTTGAATCCTATCTTAAAACAATCGAAGATATCTCCAGTTCCATACTGATTAATATGGAAAGGGCTGCTGAACTTATCAGCAGCTTCAAACAGATCGCCGTGGACCAATCAATTGAAAAATCACGATTTTTCAAACTAAAAAATTATATTGACGGGGTATTATTAAGCTTAAAACCAAAATTTAAGGATACAAATCATTCAATTAAAATCAAATGCTCTGAGAACATTGAAATTAATTCTTTCCCAAGTGCTTTTTACCAAATTCTGAACAACTTAATCTTAAATACTCTTTTCCATGGTTTTAAAAACATGGACAAAGGCGAAATTGATATGGTATTCAACCTTGAAGGAAATGATCTGACTTTTATTTATAAGGATGATGGAGCTGGAATGTCTCAGGATCAGTGTATAAAAATATTTGACCCGTTCTTTACAACTATGCGTGGGCAGGGAGGAACCGGACTTGGCATGTCAATTGTTTTCAATCTAATAACTCAAACCCTGAAAGGGAGCATTGAGTGTGAAAGTTCAGAAAATAACGGTATCAAGTTTATAATCCAGATACCTGTACTGACAGACCCAAATAGTTAATTATGGATAATTAATTATGCAGATATTCAACCCTTCAAGATGGTATCTTCACCCTCTTTTTATTTTTACATGTTCTACTCTTGCCCTGGCAGCCTCTTTGCTTATAACTGTTCAATGGTATATGGAAATTACAGCAGGGCTTGAAATAGTTGTAAAAAGATTTAATATAAATCCAGAGCTTATCTTTCCCTCTAAAACCGGAATGATTCTTCTTGTTCTGACTGCTCTCATCACTGTTGTTCTTACAGGAATTTTACTTGCCTATATATATTATCAAAGAACAGTTGATCTTTTCAGGCTTCAACACAATTTTATCTATAATTTCACCCACGAGCTTAAAACTCCTGTAACATCTTTAAAGATTTACCTTGAAACTTTTACCAAACATGATCTTGAAGCTAAAGACATAAAAAAATACAGCAACTATATGCTGGAAGATATAAATAAACTTACAGAGAGTATTAACAATATTTTAAATCTTGCGAAAATAGAAAGCAGAAGCTATGGATCTGAATTAACAGATGAAAATCCAACAAAACTTGTTGAGAATTTTTGTGAAAAAAATGCTAAACTATTTCACAATTGTGAAATTATAATTGAGAACCCAAAAAAGGATAACTTTATCTGTCCTGTTAATATCTTTTTATTTGAGATGTTACTCATGAATATCATCTCCAATGCAATCAAATATAATGAATCTGAGAACCCGATTGTAAAAATCAGCTTTCATTATTTAAGACACACTATCCTGATTAAGTTTATTGACAATGGCATAGGCATAGAAAAAAAAGAAA
>JAGLLQ010000612.1 GCA_023140455.1 Desulfobacteraceae bacterium
AAAATGGAAGGAACAAAGGATAATAGAGAGTTTTTGGATTCAATGAATTCATAAAACAGTATTTTAATAGATATTGGTTAGAATTTTAAAGGAGTTAGAGGAAGATGAGAAAAGATATACACCCGGATTATAAACAAACAACTGCAACATGTGCATGTGGTAAAATATTTGATGTAGGTTCCACAAGAGAAAATATTAAGGTTGAAATCTGTTCGGCCTGCCATCCTTTTTTTACAGGTAAACAGAAACTTGTTGATACTGCAGGAAGAATTGATCGTTTTAAGAAAAAATATGGCGGATTTGACGCATCCAAGCTTGTTTAATAACTTAATTTTTGACGGGGTGTTTTAGAGAAAATTTGGATTCTAAAGATTTATTTCTTTAGAATCCTTTTTGAATTTTTATTATGATAGATAAACTTAGAGGCATAGAAGATCGTTTTTTAAAGCTTGAAAAGCTTTTAAGTGACCCTGCTGTTATAAGTGATCAGGTAAAATACCAGGATTATTTAAAAGAGCATGGTGAACTTAATAAGGTTGTTTCAGCTTTTAGAGAATATAGAGACTTCCTTGCCGAGTTTGATGATACAAAAGAGCTCTTAAAAGACTCAGACCCTGAAATGCAGTCCATGGCAAAGGATGAGGCAGCCTCTCTTAAAATAAAGATAGAGAAAATTGAGTCTGATATCAAAATCCTTCTTATGCCAAAAGATCCTAATGATCAAAAAAATGTAGTCCTTGAAATACGGGCTGGAACCGGTGGAGAAGAGGCTGGCCTTTTTGCAGGCGACCTTTTTCGAATGTATTCACGATATGCTGAATCAAAATCATGGGGAATTGAGATTATTGAAAAAAATGATTCTGCCTCAGGTGGTTTTAAAGAAGTTGTTTCTCTGATTCGCGGTAAAAATGTTTATAGCGCTTTTAAATATGAAAGTGGTATCCATCGTGTTCAAAGAGTGCCGGAAACAGAAGCCCAGGGAAGAGTACATACTTCTGCGGTTACAGTTGCGGTGCTTCCTGAAGCAGAAGATGTTGACATAGACATCAACCCAAGCGATATAAAAGTTGATGTATTCAGAGCATCTGGTCCTGGTGGACAGTCAGTTAATACAACTGATTCTGCAGTACGTGTTACTCATCTGCCAACTGGAGTTGTTGCAACATGTCAGGATGAAAAATCACAATTAAAAAATAAAACAAAAGCAATGGGTGTTTTAAAATCCCGCCTTTTTGATGCAAAACTTCGTGAGCAGGAAGCAAAGCGGGCAGCTGACAGGAAAGATCAGGTAGGATCAGGTGACCGAAGCGGCAGGATACGAACATATAATTTCCCTCAAGGGCGAATGACTGATCACCGGATTGGGCTGACTCTTTATAAATTGGACAGTATTATGGAAGGGGAGATTGATCCTATTTTGGATGAACTGACAACTCATTATCAAGCACAGGCGTTGCAGGCAATTGAGTGATTGGACAATTTTTAAAATTATTTCTTGGTCAGAATCTTATTTTCGATCAAACTCCATAGACAATCCACGACTTACCGCCGAAATCCTTTTAAGCTTCAGCCTTGATTTAAAAAGAATAGAACTATACCTCCAGCATGACCGCCCTTTAAATAAAGACGAACTTACCTCGTATAAACGACTTATCAAGCGAAGAATAAATAGAGAGCCTGTGGCATATATTACAGGCAGAAAAGGGTTTTGGAATTCAGATTTTTTAACCCCCCCTGATGTGCTTATCCCCCGCCCTGATACTGAAACTTTAGTTGAAACGGCACTGACATTCCTTCAAACAACTGATACTGCAAACGCATTACCTAAAAGAATTCTTGAGCTTGGAGCAGGCTCAGGAGCAATTATTATTTCCCTTGCTGATTCGCAGTCTGAAAATATATATTTTGCCAATGATTTATCAAGTGAAGCCATAAAAGCAGTTAAAGCAAATTCAAAACAAATTCTTGAAAATATAGAAATTAACTTGTTCCAAGCTTCGTGGTTTGACGCAATTAAAAAAGGGCCGTTTTTTGATATCGTTATTTCTAACCCTCCATATATCAAAGCTAAGGATATTGAAACTCTTGAAGAAGAAATAAAGAGTTACGAGCCTCGAATAGCATTAGATGGAGGACAAGATGGCTTGAAATGTTTGAATGAAATTATAATGAATTGTTCTGATTATCTTTTGCCCGGAGGCACATTGTTGCTTGAAATGGGGTTCGACCAAAAGGAGGGTGTTAATGATATTGTCAAAACCTGCCCTGATTTAGAACAACCTGAGTTTGTAAAAGATTTGTCCGGTCATTTGCGCGTCGCAATTATTAAAAAAAGATTGTAAACAAACAAATAGTTTGATATATAAAGTAGGATTTGTATTTATAACTCACACTCTTTGACTTAATGTCAGGTGCTTTTTAAAAGTCGATATTAGGGATGATAAGAGTGGTGGAAAAACCATTAATTAAATT
>JAGLLQ010000613.1 GCA_023140455.1 Desulfobacteraceae bacterium
CTTTATGGTTCAAAAGAAGAAGTTAGTAATAAGGCTGCTGATATATTGAAAGAAAAATATCCAGATCTTATAATATCCGGCAGATCTAATGGTTATGTTCCTGAAAGCAAAATGAATGCTCTTGTTACAAAAATTAATGACTCTGGTGCTGATATATTATTTATGGCATTTGGTTCACCCAGACAGGAAAAATGGTTTACAAAATACAGTAACTCATTAAAAAATATAAAAATCTGCCAGGGTGTTGGAGGCTCATTGGATGTAGTTGCCGGGAATGTTAAAAGATCTCCGGATATCTGGATAAAGTATAATGTTGAATGGTTATATAGATTACTTGCTGAACCAAAGAGAATAAAACGACAGATTGTTCTTCCTGTATTTGCAATGAAAATTATTTTAAAAAAAATAAAAAGAAAATTAGAATGCCTGAATGGCTAAATAATATACGACCGGAACAAAAATTTGTTTTAGATTGTATTGGCAAGAGTGAGAGTTCTAATTTAGATGATATTATTCATGCTTCCTTTGACTGGGATTATTGTGTAAATTTTGCACTTCAAAACAGATTAATACCGTTGCTCTATATTGCTATAAAAAATAAAAAAATAAAAAATATCCCTGATGACACCTTAAAAGACTTAAAACAATCTTACTTATCAAATTTGAAAAGAAATTTGATTTTTTCAGGAAAATTAATAGCAATTATAAAATTATTTGAAACAAATGATATTCAAATAATCCCGTTAAAAGGTCCTGTCATTGCTGAGTTTGTTTATGGAGATTTAGCGTTAAGGTCTTTTTCTGATCTTGATGTTCTGATTGATGTTAAAGACTGCCAAAAAGCATATAAATTATTGATTGATAACAACTATATTCCGGAATTAGAATTAAACAATACTCAAATAAATCAATATTCAAAAACAGAAGATAACCTTTCTTTTTTCATTAAAAATGGTATTGCTCTTGAATTACATTGGGAGCTTTCAGGGCGAAAACTTCCCTACGCCTTTGATTTTAATTCCATAAAAAATCACCTCCCGATAGAGTCGTTTTTCAATCAAAATATCTATTCAATAACTGATGACTACCTTGCTATTTATTTAGCCCTACACAGTTCAAAACACAACTGGGAAAATCTTGAACAGATCTTCTGCATATCAAAACTATTAGAGAATAAAGAGATTACATTTTGGGATAACACATTATTTAAAGCAAAGCAATTAAAGTGCAGGAGAATTTTTTTATTAGGTGCAGGGCTTTCTAATGAGATATATGATATAGAGATTCCAAACAAGATAAAATTGTTAATTAAACAAGATAATGGTTTGAACAAAAATATTACAATGGCAATAAATAAATTATTCAATGATGATATGTCTGTTTCTTGTTCAAATGTTCCTATCTCTAGTTATCATATAAATTTGAATGATTCTTTTTATTATAAAATTTTATTTGTTATTCGCTATTTAATATTACCGACTAAGCAGGATTGGAAAAAATTTAAACTCTTGCCCCATCTTTCATTCTTATTGTATATATTACGTCCAATAAGACTCTTTTTTGAATGGTTTAAATTATGAGAACAATAATTACTCTATTTTTCGCTTCTTTATTTGTTTCACTGGTTCTGACTCCGATTATCAGGAATCTTTCTTTAAAATTGAACCTTGTGGATCTTCCCTCAGGCAGAAAAGTTCATACTACTGCTATCAGCCGAGTCGGAGGAGTCGGAATATTTTTTACATTTATACTCTGTATTGGACTTATATATTACACAAAAACCGATATAGCCATTGAGTTATTCAGTGATGAAAAGTTTTATTATCTTATTGGAGGAGGATTATTAATCTTTCTTACAGGGTTAATTGATGATGTAATAAATCTCAATGCCAAGATTAAACTGTTATTCCAAATTATAGCCGGATCCATTGCCTATTACGGCGGCATGGTAATTACAACAGTAACATTTCCCTTTATTGAACATTTAAGTTTTGGCTTTTTATCTTATCCAGTTACTATTTTCTGGTTTCTTATAATTATTAATGCTGTAAATCTTATTGACGGGCTTGACGGGCTTGCAGCAGGTGTGAGTCTGCTTGTATGTTTAATATTGACAATATCAGGATGTATGGCTCAAGAATTTGTTGCTGCAGCTGCTTTTGCATGTCTGAGTGGTTCAATATTAGGCTTTTTAAGATATAATTTTAATCCGGCAACTATTTTTATGGGAGATTCCGGGAGTTATTTTATTGGATATATGATTGCCGGATTAAGTCTGTTTGGATCGATAAAAAGCCATACAGCAGTAACAATTTTTATAACTATATTGGCTCTTGGTATACCATTGGCAGATACGATTATTGCTACCTTAAGACGGTATATGCTTGGACAAAAAATATTCAGCCCTGATAAAAAGCATTTTCACCACAGGCTTTTACAGCTTGGATTTTCCCATAGAAATGCTGTGCTTTTTTTATATCTGATTACTCTTATTTTATGTTTATCAGCTATTGCAATTGTTTATTTAAATAATCAAAGATCTGCCATAGTTTTACTTGTAATTGCTCTAAGTATAATTATCGGGGTGAGGAAACTTGGGTATTTTAATCAAATTGATTTTGGAAAATTTGTACGATGGACATCTGATGTGCAGGAAGGTATTGGGCTTACACAAGGCAGGAGACAATTTTTAGCTCATCAGCTTGCGATTCATGAATCACAGGATATGGATGAATTCAAGTACAGACTCACAGATGCTTTAAAATTGATTGACATTGACTATTTAAAAGTAGAGCTTGGCGGCAGAGGATGTAATTTTAGAAAATTTGATGATTATATATGGAATAATGATGAACAGGCTCTTGAAACAACAATAATTGAAGAGTTTAGTGAAAAATTGTTCATTTCATTCCCAATTGAATATAATGATTTTCATTTTGGTCGTTTAACAGCATCACGAGAAAACTTTGGTTCGTCAGCAGGTTCACCGATTGTATTGAGGCGGCTTGAAATCCTTCGCCGAACAATTTCCAGGACATTGTATGATAAAAAGGATATCACTAAATACAATCTTTATGACAGAAGAATAGCAGACGACGAGAACAACATTGATAATGACAGGCGCAGGATTGAAAAAAGAAAGGGTGAAAGGCGGGTGCAGAGAAGGCGAGCAGAAGATAAAATCAAAGGAAACTCTTGAAAATTATGAGTTTGACAAATAATTTGTTAAAGCTTATAATATACCTAAAATTGGCCATATATAACGAAAGAGGTATAAAATGCAAAATGCTACTATACATATTAAAGTAAAACCGGAAATTGCCAAAGGGCTAAAATTACTATCAAAAAAAAGAGAAACCTCTGTTGGAGAACTTATACGGCAAGCTGTTTTTTCATGTTATCAGCTTGAGCTTCTTGGCCTTAATCAAGTACAAAAGCAGGCTATTGCAGCATTTCAGGGTGGATATATCAGCCTTGGCAAGCTGGCTGAAGAAATGGGGATGACTGTAATGGAAATCCG
>JAGLLQ010000614.1 GCA_023140455.1 Desulfobacteraceae bacterium
TCATCAAATTTATCATTAATAAATGGCAAACCAACTTCGATTATTCCATAAGCCTGGCTAAGATGAATTTTGAACTTTTCAAAAAAATGTTGATCAGTTTTTTTATTTAATGATACTGCAGTTACAACAGCCTTTCGAACATTTGACAATAATTTATTAGAAATATTAGTATGTGTCGCAAGTAAATTGTAATGAAAAGGTGAAGAGTATAAAAAAGTTGGCTTGGCAGTCTCAAAGGCAGTAATAATACCAGTTGGGAAATTATCTTGTGATAAAACTATGTGAGCTCCTTTGCGTAAAAAAAGAAGTATGCTGACCACAAAATGAAAGCTCATGGATAAAAACCAGCCTATAATATCATTTGAAGAAATATTAAGACTTGCATTGGCTGTAGATGTCCTTTCAATTATTGCATTGTGAGTCAATAAAACTCCTTTGCTTTCTCCGGTTGTGCCTGATGAAAAGCGTATAAATGCAGGGTAATCAACTTCTAAATATTCTTTTGAATATATTATGTCTTTATCAATTTCATGTAGATAAAGTTTATCAAGATATTTTTCAGAAAGTATTGAATACTTTGTAAGTTTTTTTTCAGATAAAATATATTTTACTTTTATACGTTTGCATAAAGATTCTAATTCATTAGAGGATAAAGAAGGAGAGATCGGAACAATAACCGCCCCTGTATCTAAAATAGATAAAGCCATAATAATATACTCTATTGAATCTTCACAAAAAAGGGCTACACGGTCGTGGGAGGCAAAATTGATTTTAGACAGGTATTTACTATGTTTTTCTACCTCTTTTAAAAGTTTTGAATAGGTTATTGAGTCCTTAACCGATCTCGTTACTGCAAGGTTATCTTCATCCCCGACAATTTCTGTTTTAATCAGATCAACAATATTAATTCTTTGTTTGTTTTTAATTGTCATAGGATGAAAACCCTGTTTTTTTTGAAACCTCAAGGAGTTTTTCTTTTTTTTGTTGATACATTGCTTCAGGGTAGTCCTTATATATACCGTAGAGTGAAAAAACATATCTTGTTCCAAAAAAGAGTGCTCTGAAAAAATCTTTGGGTTTAATTTTAATTCTATTCATCCTCAGAGGATTATGTCGCAAAGCAATGGCATATAAACGGCCAAAATGCTGGTAAAATCTTTTAAGTTTCATAGTAGTTGGGATAATAGTGTGCATGCAATCATAGTATTTAAATGGGTTACAGATAAACTCATGCTTATGATCTTCAAAGAGCTTGGTCCCGGGAGAAGGTGATAGAACCGTAAAGGTAATTTCTGCCGGAGAAAGGTCTATAACATTTTTTTCAAGGCGTTTAAAATCCTGTTTATCAAAATTAGGGTGGACAATAAAAGCTGCGTGCAGCATTATCCCATAAAATTTAAGAATTTTTATGGCTTTCATGTTTGTTTCAAAACCGGTTTTTTTATTGTAATCCTCAAGCCTTTTTTCGTCCATTGATTCAAGACCAACATATACTACATCTAACCCAACTTCTTTCCAGAGCTTAAAGACTTCAGGGTGTTTAGCAATTGTATCGCTTCGTGCCCAGCTTATATATTTCTTCTTTATATTTCTTATCTTTAACAGCTGGGCTATTTTAGTAACACGTTTAACATTAATGAACATTTCATCATCAACAAAATAGATATAATCTTCTTTTATATTTTCAATTTCATCTACAACATCCTCAGGTGTCCGCTGTAGATAGACCTTGTTCATAACATGATGTATAACACAAAAAGAGCATGAAAAAGGGCATCCCAAAGAAGTTCTTAGACTTGCTACCTGGGGAAACATATTGTCTAATTTGCCTGTATCGCTATGGGTCCAGATACAGAAATATTTTGATCTGTCAACTAAATCACGTCTTGGAAGAGGTATTGCACTTGCTTTAACATAGGGCGGAGGATTGGTCCTGGCATTTGTTTCAAAATCAGGATCTGTTGGTGCAAGGATGTTTGTATTAATACCAATTTTGGTTTTCTGCTCAAGTTTTTGAATAATTTCTGCTATAGCATTAGCGCCTTCGCCCCGAACAATAGCCGAGAAATAATCACAATTAAAATCATAGGGACGTAAGGTGGCATGAACTCCACCAATGATAATATGTGATTGAGGTAAGATTTCTTTTGTTTTGATGGCAAGGTCTTTTACTATATGTATACCTGTACTGTAAGAAGAAAAGCCAATTAAATCAGGTCTAAATTCTTTGATGGTTT
>JAGLLQ010000615.1 GCA_023140455.1 Desulfobacteraceae bacterium
GCTTCAAGGTCCAGTCCGAGGTCAGTCCACATCTGTCTAAAATCTTCAGTCATTACTATCTCCTATTAATTAGTCTTTTACTAAGTAAATCCAAAAATGATTAATAAATTTTTTTTGGAGGTATTTAAGGAAGGATTGTCTCATTGTAATTATCTATATATCAAATACATAATTGCAATATATAGTGTGGTTAGTATAGATAATTTCAATACTTAAAAAAAGTGCCAATTTTACACTGTCTGATTTATCAAGGAATAATTTGATTTTTATATAGATAAATCCAATACATTATTAACTGACAATTTAAATAATCAATTTGATTGGTTTTGGCCCTTAGACTATAAATGTCTATATGGTGAAGTTATAATATGAAATCATAAATATTTATTACCGAGGTGTAATGATTCAATATATAAAATATCATCCCAGGTTTAAAAAGCAGTGTGAGAAGCTTAAAAAATCAAATGATCAAGCGATTAAAGCTGTGGATAATGCTTTGCATGTCCTCTTAGAATTTAGGAGATCAAGGAAAAATTTCAAAAGTATGGGAACCCTGACCCGGTCCTGGGAAATGAGACTGAAAGACTGTATAAAATATAGTCTTGGAAACGGATACAGACTTGTACTTGCAGTCAAGAAAGACAGCCTTTTTGTCCTTTGTATCGGTTCCCACGACCAATGTGATAAATGGCTTGAAAGAAATCGGGGAGTAGAAGAATTCAATTTTGTAAGGCAGGAGAAAGTCCTGATTAGCAGGGGGAAAATAGAAAATTCATGGATAGGATCAGATGATATTGAACCAGATATGTTCGGGCATATTGAAGATGTAACTCTGAGACGGATTTTTTCAGGGATTTGCAATTCTTCGGGTTAAAAGGTTATAAATATTTTCTCCAAAAACCATATCTTTTTGGGCTTTGGAAAACCCTGCCTTGGTTGATAATGTTTCAACTAATTCATATTCTTGTTTAAAGTCAAACCATGGCCAGTCCGTTCCAAATATTATCCTTTCCGGTCCCTGGATTTTAAGAAGTTCAATAAACTCATCATGGGATAATGTATGGGTTGCATTGGATGTATCTAAAAAAAGGTTGTCATATCTCTGGATATATTTCTTAATATATTTAAATTGATCAGCCAATCCGGCCATGTGTGCCGCAATAAAATTTATTTTTGGGAATTTTTTTACAACAGTCTGAATCAGTTTTGGAGTAGTTGTGTTTTCAGTATTTGTTCCAAAATATTTATGGGCCTTTGTAAAAGTGTCAAGAATTATAAAAAACGAGTAATCATTTTTAATATTAAAATTCTGTATCTGATTAAAAAGAGCGAAGGTTTTTTCTGAATCCAGTTTAAAACCCTGAGAAAAGCTGCAAAGCTTAATGGCTTTTATATTATTTTCAAAAAGTCTTTTTAATTCTTTTTCTATATTTTCAAATTCGGGGTGGAGTGTACCGGCAGTATATAGCTGCCTGCAATGTCTGGTTGTTTCAATGAATTCTGAATTGACTTTTTCTACTATTCTGGCTGGTGCAGTAGGAAGCAAAAGAGCAGAATCAATATTGCAAACTTTCATTCGTTTTAAAAGATTTGCAATACCTATCCGCTCTTTTGCTAATTTTGTTTCAAGGCAAAGAATTTTTGCCATCTCTTCTTTTTTTGTTACATTTGCAACTATTTTTGAAGAGAAATCATGAACATGAGCATCTATTATCATGCTTTTATAATTAACATGTTTTTTTGCTATTTATTCTTCCAGTCCGGGCGTCTTTTTTCTTCAAAACTTTTAATACCTTCAAGTGTATCTTCTGTTTTCATCATAGTATTGAGAAAATAATCACTTGATAGTTGAACCGCCTGATGAAAGTTTGTGCCAATATGCCTTTTTACTGCTCTTTTATTCAGTTTTAGAATCAAAGGGCTTGCATGGCTTATCTCTTTTACATAGCTTTCAACTGTTTCTTCAAACTGGTCAACTGCCACAGCTTTTGTAACAAACCCCATGGTTTCGGCATCAGCTGCAGAATAACTTTTACCTGTTGTGCAAATTTCAATAGCTTTTGCAGTACCAACAAGTTCTGGTAATCTGATAGCAGCATAGGGAGGAAAAAATCCTAGTTTGACTTCAGGCTGTCCAAGGATTGCTTTTTCAGATGCTATGACGATATCTGCTGCAATGGCAACTTCTAATCCGCCTCCAAGACATGCGCCATTAACTGCTGCGATAACAGGGATGTCAATAAGATTGATAAGTTCAAAGATTCTGTTAAATACGAGAACCATTTCATCAACCTTTTCAGGAGTGTGGTCGGAAACTTCTACACCTGCACAGAAGCTTCTGCCTTCTCCAGTGATAACAACACATTTAAGATCATCTTCTGCTGCAATCTGTTCAAGCTCAAGGTTGAGTTCCTTCATCATTTCAATATTAAGAACATTATGTTTTGGCCGATCAAGCGTAATCCTTGCAACCTGTTTTTCTTTATTAACTTTTATAAATTTTGCTTCTGCCATATTGTTTTCTCCTAATATGAAAATATATTTTAGTTATCACCCTTTAATAATACGTGGCAGGATCATTTGATGTTGTGGGCATATTGATTTTGGGTTCTGATATGCGCCGCCGGCAAATGCAACCATGTATTTTCTTAAATCTTTTAAGTTGACAATCTCATCTACAAGTCCATGTTTTGCACAGAAAAGAGGCCTGGATTTTTCATGGTATTTATCTGCAAGTGCATTCATTTTATCAACCACAGGATCAAGAGGATTCCCGGCTTCTTTTTCTTTAACCAGACGTCTTGCATAACTTGCAACAGCAGCAGTTTCTCCATGCATTACATATATTTCTGTTGCAACTGTACCAAGAGTAAATGCATTATGTCTGTTTGCAGTAGGTCCACCCATAACATAATGAGCAGCTGCAGAGCCTTTTCTTAAAACAACAAGCATCATTGGTACATCAGTCTGCTGGATAGAATAAATCTGAGATTGACCAAGACCTAAAAGCTCAGCTTTTTCAGCAATATCACCAACATCAATACCTGATGTATCCTGGAACCACATTATTGGAATTCTATCTCTACCGCAAAGAGTTATAAATTCGTTCATTTTGATCAGGCCCTGTCTATAGAGTTTTCCTCCAATTCCAGGGTAATCAGCATATTCCGGATATCCTTTACCAAGATATCCTTGTCTGTTACCTATGCAGGCAACAAGAAAACCATCGATTTTACAAATTCCTGTATAAACTTCAGGACCGTAGTCCGGTCGGAATTCACTATGTTCGCCACCATCTACAAGTCTTGAAAGTATTTGATCAAAATCATAAATTCTTTTTGGTTCGATGGGGAGTAGTCTCATAATATCATTTTCAGGATATGCAGGAGCTTTGGGTTCTGCTACTCTGAAAAATTTTGGATTATATGCTGGCATATCTTTCATATAATCTTTTAATCCGTCAAGGACTCCTTTTTCTTCTTCATAAACATATCTGAAAAAACCAGTTTCATCATAATGGGTTTTCGCGCTACCAGGGGGTTTTGCTTTATGGGTTTTTGCTTTTTCAATAAGGGCTTCTGCCATCTCTGAATTAAAACCGCCTTGAGGGGCCATGCCGCTAACAATTCCTGCTCCACCAACTGCGATATTGCAGTCTTTGTGAGCAAAAAGTATTGTAGGGCTTATGCTTTGATATCCGCCGCCTGCTGGATTTGTACCGTAGATTCCCGCTAAAACAGGAATACCCATTTGCTCAAGCTCAGCATGTCTGTAAAAAGGAGTACCTGCACCTCTTCTGTTGGCATAGAATTTTTCCTGCTCAGGAAGTTTTGCACCACTGCAATTTACAATCCATACTAAAGGAAGATTCAGGCGTTTTGAAAGGTCAGTGATTCGTAAGATATTTTCAGATTGACCAGGCATCCAGGCGCCTGCCATAAGTTTGTTATCAAAACCAATTATAATAGCCCATTTTCCGGAAATTTTTCCAATTCCATCAACCACATTAGTGCTCCCTTCTTCATTATCCAGTGGATTATAAAGAGAATGCAGCGGGCACCATGTTCCTTCATCAACTAGATACTCAAGGCGCTGCCATACAGTCATCTGGCCCCTGGAATTTATTTTTTCTGTGGGAAGTCCAATATGTTTGATTTTTTCAACAGC
>JAGLLQ010000616.1 GCA_023140455.1 Desulfobacteraceae bacterium
CGGATATCAGCTCCTCTTTTTGCTGTAATTGATGATGCAAACACTTTTCCGACTCGCACCCGGCATTTTCCATCGGAAAATATTTCACTGTCTGAGATTTCTTTTATAGCCTCAATATCCCCAAAACATGAAACATTTGACCTTAATATATAACTTGCCATGATTTTTCCGTCTGCTTTGACCTCAGCATCTATTATCCCTTTCCGAACTATAACATTGCCTTTGGCATGTAAAATCCCTCAATCTACTTCGTCAACAACAATGTCAATAGCATTAACCTTAAACCCGTTTTTAATTGAACCGGAAATATTTACACTTTTATCATAATTAACATGGCCTGTTCGATAATCCACATCTCCATCAATAACAAAAATTTCGTTAACAATAATTTCACCGGTTATTTCTTTTTTAGGATAACCATTGACAGCAGCAAAAATTTTCAATCCATCCTCTGAAAGGATTGCTCCTGTTCCAGGTTTTAAAAAAGTTTCTTTGGGGGCTTCCGGATGTATGATTTCATCAAAAACATTTAAACCAGCCTCACCTTCTTTTGCGGGAATTTTTTCTGCCAGAAGGTCATTTTCATTCACGTTAGGCACACTCCCTCTTTCTCTGAAATCAATACTGCCGTCAATGCCTACTTTACCGGCGGCTTTATATTCTTCTTCAAAGTATATTTTTTCTGTTGCATCGACTCCATGGACCGCTGCATCTCCTTTTGCAAGTGTAAAGTAATTCTCGTTAATAAATTTATCTGAATCTAAAAAGTTTTGAAGCTGTTCATCTTTTACAACTCCATGTAAGATACTCTGATCGGTTATAATTTCTTTAAGATCTTCTAAAGAAGTTGTAGAACTGTCAAATAGTTCTGTCTTTTTTAAATATACTTTTAATGCATCATTTGAAATTAAAAACACAAGATCATCAATGTTGATCTCCCTCATGCTTTTTTTATCTTCTGTTAAAGAAGGCCCTTCGAGGGCTCGCAGGTTTGTTTTTTGTTTGATTAATATAAGATGACATTGCCCTTTAGAGATCATGCCTGCCTGGGAAAGAATATCTCCAAGTCTCATAACGTTTCCCCGCTCTTCCAGCAGTTGTTGTTCTTGTAAGGCCAGCTCAAGATTGCTCGCTGTTAAGAACTTAAAGGCAATGCAAAGGGCACCAAATCTAACATCATCCAGTATGGTTTCAAATGCATACAGAGTCTTTTTTAAAGATGTCAGGCTTAGCTTGTTAATATGTTTTTTTTCCAGCATATATGATGTTGGATTAAATATATCACCAGTTTTTTTATATTGTCTTAAGATTTTACCAGCAGTTTTTTTTGAAATGTAATTAAGGGTGAGAGCTACATTAACAATCATTACAACTTGTTTATCTTTTCTTGATTTTTTGGCAGTGTTCATTTCGGGCATATTCAGTATTCCACATCAAAGCAATTAATAGTCTTAATGCATAATAAATATATGGAGCATGAATCTCAATTGAAATTCGCTGAGTTTTGTTTAAAGAACTATTACGAAATCTATTATATTATTAAGTGTCTGATATTTTAAAGGAAGTGTCAAGAAAAAATAGAAAGAAAATAAAGTTTGTCTTGACACGTACAAAATATTTAGTATATATAAAAATATATTATAAATACTAAATTAAATATTTTTAAAGATAATGTAAAAATGAAATACAAATTAGGTGCACAACTAAGAGCTATAAGAAAGAAAAGAAATTTAACCGGGAAAATGGTTGCTGAAAAAGCAAGCTTAAGCACAAGCCTTCTTTCACAAATTGAAAACAACAGAATTTCGCCATCCCTTGATACTTTACTCAAGCTTCTTGAAGTGTATGGAATATCACCCAATGAATTTTTTAAAAATTATGAAACAGATTCAAC
>JAGLLQ010000617.1 GCA_023140455.1 Desulfobacteraceae bacterium
ATGATATTCATATTCATGTTCCTGAAGGAGCAATACCGAAAGATGGTCCATCAGCCGGAGTAACTATGTTGACAGCACTTATATCTCTAATAATTGGAAAGCCTGTACAAAAAAGACTTGCAATGACAGGTGAAATCACGTTAAGAGGTGATGTGCTTCCAGTGGGAGGAATAAAAGAAAAAGTTATTGCCGCCCAAAGAAGCGGCATAAGGAGCATTATTCTGCCCAAATGGAATGAAAAAGACATTGAAGATGTTCCGGAAAAAGTAAAAAAGAAAATAAAATTCTTTTTTACTGAAAAGATGGAAGAGGTATTAAAAATAGCTCTGAATATTTAGGAAAAATAAATTATGAATTTCAGTTTTTCAAAAGCTAACCACTATAGCTATATTGTTTTTAGTTTTACCATTTTATTAATTTTATTGTTTGTTTTTACAGGTTGTTCAAGGAAAAAAATATCGGTTAAAGTTATAAAATCTGAGAAACCATCTACTGCTTCCACTAAAGACTATGATTCAAAGTCTAAAACCGGTATTGGTAAACCATACACTATTGACGGAATACAATATGTTCCTGAAAGCAAGCCGCAAAATTATGTCCAAAAAGGTATTGCTTCATGGTATGGGAAAAAATTTCATGGTAGAAAGACCGCATGCGGTGAAACTTATAATATGTATGCAATGACCGCAGCACACAAAACCCTCCCACTCCAAACCTGGGTAAAAGTTTATAACCTTGAGAATAATAAAGAAATAGTTGTAAGAATTAATGATAGAGGTCCTTTTGTAAGGGGCAGGATAATAGATCTTTCTTTTACAGGTGCAAAAAAAATAGGAATAGCAGAAAAAGGAACTGCACCGGTTCAAATTACAGTTCTAGGAAGATTAAAGAATGCAGCAGCCCAAAAAAAAGAGTATCTTCCTGTAAATTGTTATAATGGCAATTTTTCAATACAGGTCGGTGCTTTTCAGGTAAAGAATAATGCAGATAAATTAAAAGCAGAACTTTCAAAAACCTATAATAATGTACATATAGTAACCCATGAAGATTACCGCGGAATTTTTTATCGTGTAAGAGTGGGTAAATATTCTAACTTAAAACAGGCTTTAATGTTAGAAAAAGAAATGAATGTTAATGGACAGAAAACAGTATTTCTAATAGCGGAGTAAATTTTAAAATGCAATATACTGTTTTTTTAGACCGTGATGGTGTTATTAATGTTGATTCTCCTGATTATATTAAAGCCGAATCAGAATTTTTTTTCCTTGATAAAAGCCCTGAAGCAATATCTTTGCTAACTGAAGCAGGTTTTAATGTTATTATTATTACTAATCAGTCTGCAATAGCAAGAAAATTTACTACCGAAAAAGAGCTTGAAAAAATTTTCAATAAAATGAAAACAGGAATTGCTGATGCCGGAGGAATTGTAAAAGATATCTTTTATTGTCCTCATATGCCAGATGCTGGCTGCGATTGCCGAAAACCAGAACCCGGTTTAATTTTTCAGGCAAGAGAAAAATATAGTATTGATCTTCAACATTCATGCATGGTTGGTGACAGTGCTAAAGATATTGAATGTGCAAAAAATGCAGGCTGCGGTTTATCTGTTTTAGTAAAAACAGGCAATGGGAAAAAGGCAAAAAAACTTCTTGCGGACAAAGACATAAATCCTGATTTTACAGCAGAAAACCTTTTTGATGCTGTAAAATGGATTATACAGAATTCTGGATGATTAAACTAAAGGGTTTATTAAAAAGAATAACATACCAAAACAGTGATAATTTTTACACTGTGGCTAAAATAGAAATCCGCGAAGCTCCTGATCTGATTACTATTGTCGGAACTATGGCTGGAGTAGTTGAGGGCGAAACGCTTGACCTTACCGGAAGCTGGGTTACCCACCAAAAATATGGCGATCAGTTCAAGATAGAATCCTTTAATATTGTGCTTCCTGCAACATCTGCAGGTATAAAAAAATACCTTGAATCGGGTATTATAAAAGGTATCGGAAAAGATTTAGCTTCTAAAATTGTTAAAAAGTTTAAAGAAAAAACTTTTGATATTATAGAAAATGAGCCTGAAAGATTAAAAGAGATAAATGGAATTGGAAAGGCTAAATCTGATATCATTGTTACTGCCTGGAATAAGCATCACTCTGTGAGAAGAGTTATGCAGTTTCTTCAAGACAGAGGAATCAATGTTTTTCATGCCTCTGCAATTATGATTTATTACGGGTCTGATGCTTTAAATGTTTTACAAAACACTCCTTATAAGCTTGCCAAAGATATTCCTGAAGCAGG
>JAGLLQ010000618.1 GCA_023140455.1 Desulfobacteraceae bacterium
TTCAATTCTCGTCCCAGGTACCACATATACTAAAAAGGGTTTTAATTTTTTTTTAAAACCCTTTTTAAACTTTTCTTATTAAAAATAGCAGAGAACATTATGGATAAAATTGAGATTAAAGGCGGGAAAAAGCTTGAAGGCGAAGTGTTTATAAGTGGTGCAAAAAATGCAGCTCTTCCTTTTATTGCTTCTACTATTTTAGTTGATGGGAAAACCTCCATTTCAAATGTTCCTGCTCTAATGGATATTAAAAGCATCTTACTGCTTCTTCAAGACCTTGGTGCTAAATGTGAAGTCCATAAAAGTCATGTAATGATTGATGGATCAACTATCAATAATACACAGGCAGATTATGACCTTGTAAGAAAAATGCGGGCTTCTATTCTTGTGTTGGGTCCATTGTTATCAAGATTTGGACATGCAAGGGTTTCTTTGCCGGGTGGATGTGCAATCGGAGCAAGACCTGTTGATTTACACCTCAAAGCTCTCGAAGCTCTTGGAGCTGATATCAAGATTGAGCATGGTTATATTGAAGCAAAAGCTGAACAATTAATTGGAAATGAAATCTATTTTGATACTCCCACAGTAACTGGTACTGAAAATATTATGATGGCTGCAGCCCTTGCAAAAGGGGTAACTGTTTTAAGGAATTCAGCAAGGGAGCCTGAGATTTTAGCATTGGCTGAAGCACTTAATGCCATGGGTGCAGATATTAAAGGTGCCGGGACAGCTATTATTGAAATAAATGGTGTGAAAGCACTTAAGGCAACAGAAATTTCAGTAATTCCAGACAGGATTGAGGCAGGTACATATATGGTTGCAGCTGCAGCAACTTGTGGTGATGTAGTGATTAATGGATGCACTCCTGAGCATATCGGCGGCATTATCAGCAAATTGAGAGAAACAGGTACTATTGTGGATGTCAATGATAATTCATTAAGAGTCAGGGGAATTAAAAAAGTTAAAAGTGTGGATATCAAAACACTACCATATCCTGGTTTTCCCACTGATATGCAAGCGCAGTTTATGGCATTAATGACTATTGCTGATGGCAGCAGCCTGATACATGAAACAATATTTGAAAACAGATTTACACATGCAAATGAACTTCTGCGTATGGGTGCTGATATTTCAGTTGCTGATGGTAATTATGCAAGGGTTCGCGGGATTAAAAAACTTCAGGGTGCTCAGGTTATGGCATCGGACTTAAGAGCGAGCGCTTCTTTGATAATTGCAGGCTTGATAGCTGAAGGCACAACTTCAATAAGTAGAGTTTACCATATGGATAGAGGCTATGACTCAATAGAAAAGAAGTTTTCACAAATTGGTGCAGATATCAGACGAATACGTGATAATTGAAAAAAGAGAAACTTCACTTAACCCCCCGTTAGCTATCCCGGCACTGTTATTTGCATCAGGAATTATAGCCGGCAATATTATTGCTTCATATTTTAACTTTGTTTTTTTTGCATCAATTTTATCTTTATCCTTATTCCTTTATTACAAAAAACAAACAAACTCCAAGAGCCTTCTTTTTTTATTCCTGTTTATTTTTTTATCAGGTTTTA
>JAGLLQ010000619.1 GCA_023140455.1 Desulfobacteraceae bacterium
CTGTAAAACAGTTTTTCTTACATTAAGCCTTCACTGTGATCCGTAATGCGGCTTCTTCCAAAGCAGTGAAGGCTTTATACGCTTATATATTGAGAAATTACTATAAAAAAAGAAATTAATAAATTATGAAATTATTTGATAGCCATTCACATATAGACGATGTTTGCTTTGAAAAAGACTTTGACCAGATGCTTAAAAGGGCTCGTGAATTTTCAGTACATGGGATTATGATTGTAGGGATCAATGAAAGAACTTCAAAAAAAGCAATTGAACTTGCAAAAAACCATAAAAATCTGGTCACATCTGTTGGCGTGCATCCCCATGATGCTGATACCTGCTCAGACAATGTAATTGAAACACTTGAAACACTTGCGTCAACTCATTCATGTGTCAGAGCCTGGGGAGAAACAGGGCTTGATTTCAACAGAATGCATTCTCCTAAAGATGTCCAGGAAAAATGGTTTGAAAGGCAGATTTATGCGGGAGCAAACCTCAATCTTCCAATGATATTCCATGAACGGGATTCTGAAGGAAGATTCCTTGAGATACTTGAATCGGCAGACATACAGAGCCGCAAAGGTGTAGTGCATTGTTTTTCAGGATCAAAAGAGGAAATGTTCAAATATCTTGATTTGGGATATTATATTGGAATCACAGGTATTCTTACAATAAAAAAACGTGGGCAGGCTTTACGGGAACTTAGCTTATTGATCCCTGAAGATAGAATCCTAATAGAAACAGATGCACCATATCTGACACCTGCACCCCAAAAAAACAAAATAAGAAGAAATGAACCCGGATTTGTAAATTCTGTTATGCTGAAGCTTGCTGAAATAAAGAACACAGATGTGGAAACACTGTCAGAAACCATCTGGCAAAATACAGAAAACCTCTATGGAACTCTGTAAATATAAGAGGTAAGCTTAGCCTTTTTCGCCAAACTCTTTTTTAAATTCTCCGGGGCTTTGATCAAACCAGCGCTTAAAAGCCCTCTGGAAGGCACTGGGTTCTGAAAAGCCAAGGAGATAGCTGGTCTGGGTGGCGGTAAGTCCTTGGATCAGATAGCTTCTTGCAAGTTCTTTGCGCGTCCGGGTAAGAAGATCCCTGAATGAAGTCTCTTCCTTTTTAAGATGGCGGTGAAGAGTGGAACGGTCCATGTTCATGGCATTGGATACAGCTTGTATATTTACTATTCCTGTGTGGAGGTTCTTAATCATAAACTCCCTGACTCGTGCTGCAAGAGAGCTGCTGTCCGGAAACTTTGCAATGGATTCATCTGCATACTTTTTAAGGATGGCTTTGAGATAAGGGTCGCGGGATACAATGGGTCTTAACATATCTTTCTTTTTTATTCGAACAAGGGTCTCTTCTTTGTTAAAAAGAATCGGGCAGCGGAAAATTTTTTTATATTCTTCAATATAGCCCGGGTCCGGATGCTTGAACCAGACTTCAACAGGATTGAAATTATTTAGACAGATTTTTCTGCCATAATCTATGGCAAGAGAAAGATGGTGCTCCGGAATCCACCGGTTCTCATGTTCCGGAGAGATGTTGGTATAGGTGAAAATATAATGATCCTCTTTTTCGAAAATTTCGACCCTGTCTGTTTCACTGATGAGCCTGTCATACCGTGCCCATGATTGCAT
>JAGLLQ010000062.1 GCA_023140455.1 Desulfobacteraceae bacterium
GACAGACTTTACAGCAAATTTGGACTGGGATTTAACCTTGAGCTTTCAACCAGGCCTAAAAAATCAATTGGAAGTGATGAGCAATGGGAACAGGCCACTTCCGGTCTTCAATCAGCACTTGAAAAATATGGCAAAAAGTATGTTATCAACGAAGGTGACGGTGCATTTTATGGCCCGAAAATTGATTCTCATATTACTGACGCCCTTGGCAGAACATGGCAATGCGGAACAATTCAGCTTGACATGTCTCTTCCGGAACGTTTTGATTTAACATACAAAGATAAAGACAATGAGAAACACAGACCTGTAATGATCCACAGGACAATCTTCGGGTCAATTGAAAGATTCTTTGGAATTTTAGTCGAACATTTTGCAGGCAAATTCCCTTTATGGCTTGCACCTGTTCAGGCAATACTTTTACCTGTTAATGACAACCTTCTTCCCTATGCTGAAAAAGTACAGAAAGAATTTGAGAAAAATAAAATCCGATGTGAAGTTGATTCAACCAATGAAAGATTAAAAAAGAAAATCAGACTCGCCCAGATGAACTATATTCCTTTAATAATTACAATCGGGGACAAAGAAAAAGAATCAAATACACTTTCTGTAAGAACGCTTGATGGCAAAGTGCGGATGGGTGTAAAGAGTGAAGATTTTTTCAAAAAAGTTCTTGATCACATTAATGCAAGAGATTTTGAAAAAGATATTTTTTAACTTGTCCTTCTGTCGGTTTTTCTTTAACACTGCTTTTGCAGCGTTAAGCAGGTCGATAAAAGGCATTGGTTTACAGATATAAAAAAATCTATTATACTAAAAACTAATATCGTAATCAATTTGAGTATTTCGATATATAAATTCATAAAATTTACCTTTTAATAAGGAGAACTCATGAATTTCAAAGGGCTGGCTTCAAATCTTGGTCTTGACGAAGAAGATTTCAATGAACTTGTTGAAATCTTTACGGCTACCTCCTTTTCCGACATTGAAAAAATAAATTCCGGGCTTAAAGAAAATAACGCTGATACAATTGCACAAGCAGCACATTCCATCAAAGGAGCAGCTGCAAATTTAGGATTTAAGGAAATAGCTTCCTTTGCCAAAGATATTGAAATGGATGCAAAAGAAGATAATATAACAGAAACTAAAAAAAGAGCTGATAGTATTATTGAAATGCTTAAGACAATAGAAGACGCCATAAAATCAGATTAAGGGCAGTTGTTATGGATGAAGCACAAATCTTTACAGTTCTGGCAGTTGATGACAATTTATTAAACTTGAAACTCATTGAAAAATCCTTGGAAAAAGAAGGATACCGGGTGATAAGTGCAATTGATGGCCCAAAAGGAAGAAAGCTTGCTGAAGATGAACAACCGGATCTTATTCTTCTTGACATCCAAATGCCGGGAGAAAATGGATTTGAAGTAATAAAGCATCTAAAAGATAATTCTGCAACAAATACAATCCCGGTTATTTTCTTAACCGGAGTAAGCGAAGTGGATTCTAAACTCAAAGGTTTTAAATTAGGAGCCGTTGACTATATTACAAAACCATTTCATCCACTTGAAGTCCTTGCCAGAGTTAGAATCCATCTAAAACTATCCATTGCAACAAATTCGCTTATCTTAGACCAGGCTCAAAAACTAAATCAGGTAACTGAGGCTCAGACATCAATGTTGCCAGCACCTGAAGACTTTCCTGATGCTTTTTTTAGCATCTATTATAAAGCAATGCAGGAAGCTGGGGGAGATTTCTACGATATCCTGAAAATTTCTGACAATATCACGGGTTATTTCTTAGCAGATTCTTCAGGGCATGACATTGAAACAAGTTATATAACTGCATCAGTAAAAGCACTTCTGGCACAAAACTGTACTCCAATCTACTCTCCTTCTGAAAGCATGAAAATGATTAATGATGTACTTGTTGAAATCCTTCCTGACGGAAAATACCTGACAGCATGCTATATCCGTATCAATCGCAGTACAAAAAAGATGACTCTGATCAATGCAGGACATCCACCTGTTGTACACATCCCTTTTGAAGGAGAAACCTGCCTTATTAAATCAAAAGGAGATATTTTAGGTATGTTTAAGGACGCTTCCTTTGGAAGACGGGATATTGATATAGCAAAAAAAGATAAATTCATTATATTTTCAGATGGACTTGTTGAATCAGCTGAAGAAAAAACCACTTGGGCAACAGGTGCTCAAAGCTTTCTCCCGGATTTCAAAAAAATGCGTGATATACCCTATAAAGAAATACCAGAAAAACTTATCAAGCGACTTTTCCCTGAAAATACAGCCATGGAAGATGATATTGCTGTTCTTTGTATAGAAATCTAAAATAATAATATAGCAATTTGCCATTCCTGCCTGGTGTGACAGTCTATAAACCACAAGAAAGAATTGACGAGATGATTCAACGTGCTGATCAGGCTCTCTACAATGCTAAAAAGGCGGAAAGAGATTGTGTAAAGACTAATCTAAGGCTTATATCTTTTAATTTATTCTACTGACTCCCACAGCTATATTAAAACAATGATCCCCTATCTTTTCAAAATGAGATAACATGGCAATATAAACAACTCCTGAATCAGCTGAACATTGATTCTTTCTGAGTCTGCTAATATGTTTTTCACGCATTTCTTCACGCATACGATCAATAAGATCCTCATTTATGTTAGCCTTTTGAAAAAAATCTTCCTCTCTTTCAACATAATTTACCAGCACTAGATCAATAAACTTATAAACTTCATTTGCAATTGCAACCAGGTCTACAACAGCACTATCACTAAGTTTTAACTCTTCATCATATATTTTTTCAAGAATCTTTGAAATGCTTTCAATGGAATCACCAATACGCTCAATATTATTGGTAATCCTCATCATTTCTGAAATTTCCT
>JAGLLQ010000620.1 GCA_023140455.1 Desulfobacteraceae bacterium
ATGGACATACGCTATGTTGCCCGTTTGATTAATCATGCTGGCATACGAAGAGCTCCTGTAGAGAATGGAGGGGAGCTTATCGGGATGATTTCTCTTTCCTCGTTGATTCTTGATAATGAACTTTTTTAAAATATATTAACGTGTTGACTTTCCATAGATAATTGCCCGGATAGTGTTGCATGCCATAAGTTAAGCGCATGACAGGTCGGTTATGATGATTCCAGCAGGTACAATCATTTACTACAATTATATCTTTTCCTCTATTATTTATCTTTTATTGTTGATTTTTTAAACAATAAGTGATATCGCAATTTGCTAAGTCTGAATTAAAATTATTTATCCAGACTGATGAACGGTTGTTGGTATCAATAATATTGTTGATTACTATTTACTAATTTATTAATTATTTAGGAGAATAAAATGAGGAAAGTTAAAAAAGCGCTAATGCTTCTTTTGTTATTGTGTCTGTTCGTTGTATTTTCAACTCCAGTAATGGCTGAAAACAAAGTTAATATTAATACTGCGGATCAGGTTGAACTCTGCACATTGAAAAATATTGGTGAAAAATATGCGAAAAGGATAATTGAATATAGAAAAGAACATAAGTTTGAAAAGCCTGAAGAAATTATGGAAGTAAAAGGTATTGGATCAAAAACCTATAAATTGAATAAAGATAGAATTATTGTTGAGGATAAAAAAAGTTAATTTTAGACTTGATAATACTTAATTTTGTATTATTTTTTTGCCGTGCTTTAAAATAAAGCGCGGCATTTTTTTTGACTTGTTTTCTATGGGAGATCGGTATTGTGGATATATCAAAAGGTTACTTAAAAAAATCTTTAATTATTATAATTGTTTTTATGGCACTGATAACAGTTTTTGTAGACGCCGCTATATATTTCGGGTTAGAAAAATCAGTTGCTGTTATGGCTGATCTGGCCAATCCTGAGCTTACAGCTCAAGTAAGATCTCTTGAGAATCTATTTGCATCATGGTTTATCCCATTGTCTTCAATCTTTTTTGCTGTATTTGGTTTTGCTTTATGGTTGGTTTTAAAAGTTTTTTTCAAAAATTCAATCGGTAAGGCTATACAGGATACCTCTGGCAGGCAAAAAAAAGATTTTGCAGATCAAAGGATTGAACAGGAGCAGAAACAGAAATTATTTTTGCATACTTTATCAATTCTTCAAAGAGAAGGGCGCCTCCTTGATTTTTTTGATGAAGATTTAAATAAATATGATGATGAACAGATAGGCATGGCTGTAAGAAGTATTCAGAAAGATTGTAAAAAAGCTGTTAAGAAATACATTGCTGTAAAACCAATATATGACCAGGAAGAAGGCGATACGATTGAACTTGGAGCTGATTTTGACCCTGACACTGTCAAACTTATTGGAAATGTAGCAGGGGAGCCTCCATTTAAAGGTGTTTTAAAACATAGGGGCTGGAAAGCCGGGAAAAAGGAAATTCCAAAATTATCAGAAGTTAGAGATGCAACAATTATTACTCCGGCTGAAGTAGAGATTAAATAGGGGGTTGGGTTTGGGTTTTCAGGATAAAAGGTTTGTTATCGGTATTGATCTTGGGACAACTAATTGTTCAGTTTCCTATGTTGATCTGCATAAATCTGAAAAGAAAAATAAGATAAAAACATTCTATATTCCTCAATTGACAGGACAGGGTGAATTTTCAAGAGCCAATGCATTACCTTCTTTTTTATATATTCCAGGCCAATATGACATCTCTAAAGAATCTTTGAAACATCCATGGAAAAAAGATAAGGATCAATTTCCAGGTGTTTTTGCAAGGGACCACGGAGCTAAAATTCCTTCACGACTGGTTTCGTCTGCAAAGAGCTGGTTGTGCAATTCAAAAGTGGATAGAGAGAATAAGATTCTTCCATGGGGAGCTGAAGGAGTTGGAAAAGTATCTCCTGTAACGGCCACAGGTGAGTATCTGAAACATATTAAAAATGCATGGAATCATTCTGTAAAAGATGAAGACCTGTTTTTTGAAAATCAGTACCTTGTCATTACTATTCCTGCTTCATTTGATGAAGCTGCACGGGAACTTACATTAAAAGCTGCTATTCAGGCAGGCCTTGCTGAAGTGACTCTGCTTGAGGAACCTCTTGCAGCATTCTACAGCTGGCTCATAAGGCATGAGCAGGATTGGCAGGCGTATGTGAATCCCGGCGAGCTTGTCTTGGTGTGTGATGTTGGCGGCGGTACCACAGACTTTACTCTTATAACCTTAAGGGAATCCGAGGGAAGCCCGAGATTTGAAAGACTTGCTGTGGGAGACCATCTTATGCTTGGTGGCGATAATATTGATCAGTCAGCAGCAAAACTTGTGGCATCTAAATTCAGAACAAAGCAGAATCTGGATAAAGATAAATGGAAATCTTTATGCTTTAAATGCAGGCAGGCCAAGGAAGAAATTTTTGAAAAACAAGAAGACTCAGTCAGAATTACACTTAAGGGAGAGGGGCGCTCATTAATAGC
>JAGLLQ010000621.1 GCA_023140455.1 Desulfobacteraceae bacterium
GACAGGAACTGAGTGATCAGATATCCTGCCGATCCTATGATCTCCACACCCTCAAACCCAGCCTCTTTTGCCCGCTCTGCTGCGGCGACAAAGGCTTTTTGGACGGTATTAATATCTTCAATTGTCATTTCTTTTGGTTCTATTTTGGAATATTTGGAAAATACAGCAGAAGGTGCAATCGGTGTTTTATTATTAATCAGAAAAGGCTGAGTATATGCCCCGGCGTGAAACAATTGAATCCAGGGACTTGCACCATGGGATTTGATCATATCAGTAGCTTTAATAAAGGAATCAACAGCCTCGTCTTCCACAAGAGACAAAGGCAAGAATCCTGACCCGATATAATCAACTCCAACAGGTCCGATTGTTACAATACCGGCACCACCTTTTGCAATTTCATTATAAAAATTGTAATATTTGTCATTAAGCTTTGTATCATAGGAATACAACAGTGCAAGAGAAGGATATGCAATCCGGTTTTTGATTTCCAGCTGATTAATCCTGACAGGACTGAATAAATTTGTATACATATTAGATCCTTAATTATTTGTTTTGTTAATATTTTTAAAACTTATTGTGTATTATTTTTACTATAACCAATAAAATATTGATAGATTAAAAATTTACTGAATAATAGATATCGCTTTATCATGAATTTTCTGCCAGAGTTCAGAACCTCCGTAGCTTTCAATATAAAGCTTCATAATGGGTTCAGTTCCTGATGGTCTGATGGCAAACCATGACCCGTCTTTAAGTTCTACTTTCGCTCCTCCGATTGAAGCATTGTTCCCAGGGGCAGTTGTGTGTACAGAAGTAATTGGAAGGCCTGCTATACTTTTATCTTTAATGGCATCTTTAGTTAAATTTTTAAGCCGGGCTTTCTGCTTTTCATCAATAGGACTGTCAACTCTTTTATAGTATGGATCACCATACTCAGGCACAAGAACATCCTGATATATCTCCTGGGGAGTTTGCCCTGTTTTTGCCAATATCTCTGCTGCAAGCAATGTCATGCAAAAACCATCCTTATCAGTAGTCCACACTGTCCCATCTTTTCGTAAAAATGTTGCACCTGCGCTTTCTTCACCACAAAAAGCAATGTTGCCAGTATGTAAGCTATCCACAAACCATTTAAAACCCACAGGAACTTCATAGATTTTCCTGTTTAAACCTGCTGCAACTCTATTGATCATGCTGCTGCTTACCAGAGTCTTTCCAACTCCCAGATCATTTTTCCACAAAGGTCTGTTCCGGAACAAATACCAGGCTGCAACAGCAAGATAGTGATTTGGGTTCATAAGACCTTCAGGTGTAATAATCCCATGTCTGTCAAAATCAGGATCATTTCCCCAGGCAATATCAAACTTATCTTTCATTGCAATCATTTTGGCCATGGCATGACAAGAGGAACAGTCCATTCTGATCTCTCCGTCCCAGTCAAGAGCCATAAACCCAAATGTTTGATCCACATCAGTATTAACGATTTCCATATCTAAATTATATTTGTCAGCAATTGGTTCCCAGAAATGAACCCCTGCACCACCCATTGGGTCTACGCCTATTCGGATTCTGCTTTTCCTGATTATATCCATATCTACTACTTTGGAAAGTTCATTAATAAAAGGAGTTATAAAATCCTGTTCCAGAGTTGTATCTACTCTGCGTGCTGCTTCATAAGGTATTCTCTTAATTTCAGAAGAATCGCCATTCATAAGCTGGTTTGCTCTGTTTTCAATCCAGTCAGTTACATCTTTATCAGCAGGCCCGCCCGAACAAGTATTATATTTAAAACCGCCATCAGTCGGGGGATTATGCGATGGAGTAATTACTACGCCATCGGCAAAAGATTTACTTCTCCCTTTATTGTAATTAAGAATTAAAAAAGAAATAACAGGAGTTGGTGTATATTCATCTTTTGCATGAACAATTACTTGCATACTGTTTGCAGCAAATACTCCCAATGCTGTTCTAAATGCAGGCTCAGACAAGGCATGAGTATCAAAACCAAGATACAATGGCCCTGTTATCTTTTTTAGCTGACGATATTCGCAAACTGCCTGTGAAATTGCTGCGATATGGGTTTCATTAAATGTACCCTTGAAAGAAGAGCCTCTGTGTCCTGAAGTCCCGAAAGAAACAAGCCCTTTAGTCTCAAGAGTATAATAAGATGAAACCAGTTGTGCAATGTTTGTTAAAATCGATTTTGGTGCCTGCTTGCCTGCCAGGTTGTGTAAAATCATGGCTTTTCTCCTGCTATAATTTACAAATTAGAACCCAATGAGAAACAGAAAACCTCCAACAGCCAAACCAAAAATCAGATTAAAAAACTTAACAAGTAAAGCATCTCTAAGGCTGTAAGAGAGCAGAGGAAGCATGCCGTGACCATCTTGAATAAAAGAAGTAGTAAATAATACAGAAAAGGGTATTAACCCTTGAGAGAACATCATTACAAATATAAGATGGGGGCCGGATTCCGGAATGATAGAAATCAATGCTCCAATAATCAATACCAACCACATATGTTGTTCAACAAAAAGCTCCAAATTCCAATGAGTCAATCCCAAGCGGACAAAAAGTAATGCTGCAAAGCTCCATAGGAATACACGCAGAATATGTTTTTTTATTATATGATCCCAAACATGAGAATGCAGGTAATGTTCAGAAACAACAGCTGTAATGCATAATGTACACAAAGACAGGCAAAAAAAGGTTATCCGCTCCCAATCCCAGGAATCAGGACCAAGTTTTCCTGATGCAATTAAAACAGCAAAAGAAAGAACCAGGACAAACAAAAGAAAGCGCGTAAAAGAAAGGGATTTTAAGTTGTTTATTAAACTATTGGGTTGGAATATATCATTGATCCTGATTTGATTTTCTTCATCAGATTCACATTGGACACAGTCAGCATCAAGACATGCTTTACAAGGGGTTATACCTAAAAAATTAATGATACCATCACTAACTCTTGCAAATATAACTCCACATATAAATAAAAGCGCAAAAAGTATGAGTGCTGTTCCAGGAAATTCAGAAAGCATAACAAATGCTTCATCGCCTGAAGTAGCAATCATTCCACCCACAACAGCGCCAAAACCAATTATACCTCGAACATAAAGACTGACATTCATGAATGCGCCAAGGCAGCCTGGAATAGAGCCGAAAAAAGAAGAAAGAGTGTATTGACGCCATTTCCCACCCTTTAAAATATCAGACATACGCTTCTTACTTATTGTGTCAATAAAATCGACCAGAAGCATCATCACAAATACGAAAAAACTAATCATTAATGCATGCTTAAAAGTTGATAAAAATTCCATAGATTTTTCTCATTCTCATTATAAGATCACTGTTTACTAAACATACAATACATATTAAACTTGTGCA
>JAGLLQ010000622.1 GCA_023140455.1 Desulfobacteraceae bacterium
TTTGAATTGCTATATGAAAACTGGTAAAAACTATAAGGCACAATAAACGAGACACTTATGACTCGTTTACTGTACAGTATTCTATTATTTCAAAACAGTACTATCAACTTAGTATTCCCATAGACCATGCAGATTGCAGTATTCTCGGGCTGTTACTTTGTCAGCGTTAGTATAAAATGTTGCTTCAGGAGCATCAGAAGGATCTAAAAATTTTCTTTGTATCAAAGTCCCGTCTTCTGCGACAAGTTCAATCCACACAATCCAGTGCTCGGGTGTCATAGGATGAGCTACGCTTCCAACTTTTACCAGATAGCCGCCTTCAATTTTCTCAATAACCGGAACATGTTTCTCTTTTGCTGCATCAACAGTGTTTGCAACTATATGATCCATAGGCTCACCGCAACACATCACAGGAGGTTTTTCTGCATGAAGGACCTGGGCAATATTCCCACATTTTCCACATTTATAAATACCGTATTTTTCAGCCATTGTTTTTCTCCTTTTTTTAAATTAATAATTTTGAGGTACTAATTCAAAGTGTGCTCTGGCATGGGCACATGCCGGGCAAACCTCCAGAGCTTCGTTCCCTTCATGTGTGTACCCACAATTGCGACATCTCCATTTCACTTTTTTTTCTTTTTTAAATACATTGTCTTTATCAATATTTTCTATGAAAGCAAGAAATCTCTGCTCGTGGTAAAGTTCTGCAACTGCAATGGATTCAAAAGTCTTTGCAATATCTTCAAAGCCTTCTTCTCTGGCTTTAGCAGCATACTCAGGATACATAGTTGTATTTTCAAAGTTTTCACCAGCAGCAGATGCTTTTAAATTGTCAATGGTTTCACCAATGGTTCCGGCAGGGAAAGCTGCTGTAATTTCAAGCTCTTCACCGGAATGTAAATACTTGAACAGACGTTTTGCATGTTCTTTTTCATGGTTGGCAGTTTCTTCAAAGATAGATTGAATCTGAACATATCCTTCTTTTTTTGCTTTGGAAGCAAAGTAGGTATAACGGTTACGCGCCTGTGATTCTCCCGCAAAAGCAGTCAATAAATTTTTTTCAGTCTGAGTTCCTTTTAATTGAGACATTTTTTCTCCTTAATATTTATTAATCTTTTGTTTATTTACTTTTAGAATATTACTTTTCAAATATAAAAACTTTATTTATATATGATAACAATTAATCTCTCATGGAATAAAAGAAAAGCAATTTTCATGCCTGTTTATTTTTAATAAC
Source organism: Desulfobacteraceae bacterium (assembly GCA_023140455.1). The sequence goes on from JAGLLQ010000622.1 coordinate 1,238, forward strand.
AGATACAAACACTCCCTTACCTCTGATTTTCTCTAATCTGTTTTACTGCATCAGAAAAACCTGTAATATCACCAAGCATGATACAACCAATCAGCTTGCCATGTTTGCTTACCAATTTGCGATAAACCGTATCACTCTTTTCAATTTCACTTTCATATATTTCATCAGGATCAATATCTCCTGCTGAGCATAGATCAATGCCAGCCACTTTAAGACGATTTGAAGGAACAATGGTCTTAAAGGAATCTTTAATACCGCTCATATTTGCACCTGCCACTCTTCCCTGCTCCTGAGCTTCTGACCAGATACAAAAGTTGGTCTTCTTAAACTGCGCAATATCTCCGGCAGCATAGACTCCACTTAGACTTGTTTCCATATGCTTATTAACTATTACACCTTGGTCAGTTTTAAGTTTTAGCTTTTGAGGTAAAATTAGATTTGGTCTGACACCTGCTGAGAAAAGAACAATCTCTGTTGTAATTACTTCACCGGATTCCAATTCTACACCTGTTACAAAATTGTCTCCCTGAATTTGTTTAGTTTTTGCTCCCAGCCTGAATTTAAAACCCTGGGCTTCTAACATCTTTTTTAACAGAAGTGCCCCCTCACTATCCATCTGCCGTGGCAACAATCGGTCAAAAAATTCAACTATGGTTACATCAAGTCCTCTTTTAATTAATGCATATGCTGCTTCAATCCCTAAAAGCCCGCCGCCGATCGCTGTTACATTGTTAGCATTGTCAGAAGCCTGAACAATATTATCTGCATCCTTAATTGTACGAAGAGTAAACACATTCACCTTTGTATTGCCTTCAACAGGCGGGATAAAAGGGTTGCTGCCTGTTGAGATTAATAAAGAATCATATTGCCAGATCCTGCCGGTTTGATCCTTTGCCTCGTGCTTGGCATTATCAATATTTGTAACATTAGTGCCTGTTTTTAAATCAATTTTATGATCAATATACCATTGTTCCTTTTTAATTATCCGATCAGATCTGCCTTTTATACCAGTAATATAATCCGGCAATTTTATTCTGGAA
>JAGLLQ010000623.1 GCA_023140455.1 Desulfobacteraceae bacterium
GCTTGATATGATAAATACAATGCTTCTAATTTCCAAAGCAGAATCTGGTGATGCTCAATTTGTCTTTGAAAATATTAATATTTCTGAAATTATAAAAGAGGCCTGCGAGCTTTTCATGGCTTTAGCTGAAGCAAACGACATGGATTTTAAATTTTCAATTAAAGAAAACGTAATAATCAAAGGTGATAAAAGGATGATTCAACGTGCATTTTCAAACCTATTAGATAATGCATTTAAATATACTGAAAAAGATAACAGTGTCGAGGTCATGCTTTCAACAATTGATAGGAAATTAATTAAAATCGAAGTTAATGATACTGGAGTCGGGATAGACAGTAATTATGTGGATAAGATTTTTAATAGATTTTTCAGGATCGATCCTTCACGGAGCGAAAAAGGTGCCGGGCTGGGATTAAGCCTAGCTCTTGCTATTATCAAAGAGCATAAAGGAAAAATTGATGTTGTCAGTCAAGCAGGCTTTGGAAGCAAATTTATCGTTACATTACCAAATGGTAATCTTCAGGTAATTTAAAAATAATCTTTATGTATTATATTGAATTTTAGGTTAGAAAAATTTAAGTCTGTTAATTGAAAATGTATTTTAGGAGGCAAAGATGTATAAAAATAGAAAAAAGATTATATTATTGTTAATAATTATCGGAACTATGTTTTTTTTACAGGGAGTTGGATTCAGCGCCACTCAAATGGTTCCAGTTGATTTCAGCCAGCTTGCTGAAAAAGCAAAACCCGCGGTTGTTAATATCAGAACTGTAAAGACTATTAAAGGCGGCGGTAGAGTTTTTCGCCATTTTTTTGATCAACAACCCCATGGAGGACAAGATTTGTTCAGAGATTTCATGGGACCATTTTTGAGACAGATGCCCCAAGAAGACCAGGAACAGAAAAGTCTTGGTTCAGGCTTTATAATAAGTAGAGATGGCTATATTGTTACCAATAATCATGTGATTGAAGATGCTGACGAGATTAAAGTGAAATTGTATAATGAAAAAGAATATGATGCAAAAATAATTGGAAGAGATTCAAAAACAGATCTTGCATTAATTAAAATTGATGCAAAGAATCTTGTTCCTTTAGAATTGGGGAATTCAAAACAAGTCAAGGTTGGAACATGGGTTGTTGCGATTGGAAGTCCTTTTGGGCTCGAACAAACAGTTACCGCAGGGATTGTCTCTGCAAAAGGAAGGGTTTTGGGTGCAGGACCTTATGATGATTTTATACAAACTGATGCATCAATTAATCCTGGAAATAGCGGCGGACCACTTTTAAATTTAAGGGGTGAAGTTATTGGTATTAATACAGCAATTATTCGATCTGGTCAGGGGATTGGTTTTGCTATACCATCTGATCTGGCCAATGGAATTATTAGGCAGTTAAAAACTTCCGGTGAAGTCTCAAGAGGTTGGATAGGCGTGTCAATGCAGGACATTACAAAAGAAATTGCAAACTATTATAATATTCCACAGGGAGAGGGTGTGCTGATTGCTGATGTGTTTAAAGGCCACCCAGCTGATAAGGCAGGTATTGAACCGGGAGATATTCTTATTGCAATTAATAATCAAATGATTCATTCAGCTAAGGAGCTTTCCAGGGCCATAGCTGGGTTTGGAGATGGTAAAAAAATTAAAATAACAATAACTCGAAAAGGAAAAGAGATTGTTAAAAATATTAAATTGGGAAAAAGAAGTGAGATGGAACCCGGTCAAACTTTATCAAAAACCGGGTTTGATTCTTTTGGATTTAAATTCGGTAAAATTGATCCTTCCATGGCACAAAAATTTGGTATTAAGCAGAACAAAACAGGATTGCTTGTTTTAGATTTAGAACGAGGAAGCAGCGCTGCTGCGACACCGATAAGACAGGGTGATATATTAAAAGAGATAAATCGTGTCAGAGTTAATAGTCTTAAGGAGTATACTAAAGTTATTCAGAAAATTAAGGAAAATGATCCAGTACAATTATTGTTTGTACAAAGGGCAGGCAATCTTCTTGTTGTCACATTTAAAAAATAAGTATTGATCTTTTGTTTAATGAGAGTCTATTCCATTAAATAAAATCCAAGGTCAGGATCAAGTGGTGGGGGGGTGATTATTTCAGCCCCTACCAGCTTTTCGTTTATATATTTAGTTTTAATTTCTCTAATAATGTTGCTTTTATTAGAATTTCTCAGAACGTAATTAACCATTAAATTATCTCCCAAGACAATGTCATGGCTGGATTTGGGAGTAAATTTTATTCCTCTTAAGGAAATATCCCGTGTTCGAAAGCCACCTCTGTGTTTAGTACGAATATTGAAAAAATCACCATTAAGTGTAACTTTTTTTCTGGGATATTTTCGTCTGTTAATGTTTTTATTAACTAAATATCGATTAAACTCCATGCCTGTAGGTTTATCAATAGGACAGAATGGAACAAGTTCGTTTTGATCAAAAAAAGTTAATACGTCTTTTAATGAGTTTTCAATACTGATAGTTACTATTTTTTGATTTTTAGAAAGTTTCTTTTGATTTATGCCTTGCATAATTTCCCATCCAAGGCCTTTTATACTTTTTACATATGTAGT
>JAGLLQ010000624.1 GCA_023140455.1 Desulfobacteraceae bacterium
ATACAAAACATTCCCATCACAGCAAAAAACTGAATGTCTGGAATAATAATCCCCCGCCAGAACCTGCAAAAAAAATAGATTCAGGAAAAAGTAAAGAATCTTCTCCTCTTGATCCTGAGCTTCAAACACTAAAATTAATACTTGAAGCTTTGACAGGGAAAAAAATCAGAATTACAGATACCAGTGATTTTATTGCACAGCCAACAGCTAAATTATCCCCCGCTTTAGAAGTAGAAACTGGTACTACGCCTGAAATGGCTGGCTGGGGAATAGATTATCAAGAAACCATAACAATTAACGAAACAGAACAGAGTGCGGTTACGGCATCAGGTATTATCAAAACAAAAGATGGGAAAAATATTAGTTTTTCCATAGATCTTGTAATGAAAAGAGAATTTCAGGCATCCTCGAGTTTTAGCTTTAAGGCAGGAGATGCTCTTATTGATCCTCTTGTTATTAACATGAACCAGAATGCAGCTGATCTTACAGATACAGAATTTAAATTTGATATAAATTCAGATGGAATAGATGAAAATCTTGCATGGCTTCAAGGGAGTAGTGGCTTTCTTGTATTTGATAAGAATAAAAATGGTATTGCAGACAATGGTACAGAATTATTCGGCCCGACAACAGGAAACGGTTTTAATGAACTTGCAGAACTGGATTATGATAATAATAGTTTTATAGATGAAAATGATCCTGATTTTAGAAATCTTATGCTATGGTCCGGCAACAGCTTTGAAGAATCTCAGATTACTTCCCTGAAGCATCATGGGATAGGGGCGATAGGTCTTATAAATGTCAAAAGCGAATTTTCAGTTAATAATGAGTTAAACATAACTCTTGGGAAAATCCAAAGAACAGGTATTTACTTAAGAGAAAACGGGCAGGCAGGGACAATACAGCAACTTGATCTTTCAGTATAAAAGCCCAGCTTAACAATCTTGGAACGTACTATTTAGGAATTATACTGGCACACACTACACCAGGGCCAGTATGTGCAGCAATAGTTGGCCCGGCTTCTACTATTGGTATTTTTTTTTCTTCTATCTTAAAACTTGAGCTGAGTTGTTCTCGAACATATTTTGCATCCAGCAGTGCAGCAGAATGACCTACCCATATTTCAACACCCCTTCTATATTTTGGAGTGGTCTTTGCAATAGTTCGAAGCATGCTGTCAAGTGCAGCATCTTTCCCTTTAGGTTTGTCTGCAGGTATTAATTTCCCATCTTCAAGTTTTACAACAGGTTTGATATCAAGCAATTTACCAAAAAATCCTGAAACCGTATTAAGTTGACCCGCCTTCTTTAGCCAGTATAAATCATCAACAACAAAAAACATCATAGCTTTCTTAATAAGCCATGCAATATATTTATCAATTTTCGCCTGATCCTGCTCAGTCTTTATAATATTTGCAAATCTGTTGACTACCTGTGCCTGACTGATACTTGCACATTTTGTATCAATTATTTTAATGTTATTATCAGGCCTAAGACCTTTTGCTTCTTGATTTTGTTTTTTCCTGAGAATTCTCAATCCATGTTTTGCATTATTATAACATTCTGAAAGTCCACTTGAAACATGCAGGGAATAAATAAGATCATACTCCTCATTTGCTTTTTTAAATGCTTTATAATATTCACGCGGTGTAGGAGGTTCTGTACTTACATCATCTTTTTGAATCAGATGTTCAACTACTTCCTGATTTACAATATCAACCCCATGAAGCCTGGATTCATCATTAATTAAAATATGAATAGGAACTAAACTTATACCT
>JAGLLQ010000625.1 GCA_023140455.1 Desulfobacteraceae bacterium
AAAGCTTGGTCTTGGTGTGCCGGTTTCTTCTGCAATTGATTTTACCATAAAGTTTGGTGCATTCCCTATATAACTGCACGCTCCAAAAAAGACAGCACCTGTGGAAATTGCTTTTAGATAGATAGCATTTTCTGTCATGAGAAGCGGAACAGCATTTGCTTCTGTTATGCCTGCATAAAAACTTCCTAAAGCAGTATTGAAAAAAGTCAGATAAGTGGGAGCATTGTCAAGAAAAGCTGAAAGCATACCTGTAATCCAGAAATAATGGTAAGGCTCTTTTACAGCTTCGATCAAAAATGCAAAGCCACCTTTTGAACCTGCCTTGAGAAGCAGAAGGCAAGGAACCATGGTGATAAATATACCAATAAAAAGATATGCAACTTCAACAATTGGAAACCAGGAAAATTCATTTTCTTCACGTAATGTCTGGGACGTTGCTACTAATGAGAGTATTCCCATTAGAATGAGGAAAAAATCCCGTGCCCAGTCCTGAATTGCCCTGTGCACACCAAATGTATTGATTGTGCCCAAATCAAGAATTCCGCTTGCAAGCACAGCCGCAATTACACCACCAAGAAAAATAAAATTGTATATTCCTACAAGCCTTAAGGGCTCTTTGATTTCATTCTCGGGCAGTTTAGGGTTTTCTTTTTTATAAAAGTAAATATCAGTAAGAAAATAGATTACTATAACTATTGATATACTTAAAAGCATATGCGGAAGTATTTTTAATGTCCAGAAAAATGAAACTCCATGTAAAAATCCTAAGAAAAGAGGAGGGTCGCCAAGGGGAGTCAGCGAACCGCCAATATTTGCAACCAGGAAAATAAAAAAGACAACCATAAAAGTTCTGTTTTTTCGATAGCTGTTTGCTCTTAAAAATGGGCGAATCATTAACATGGCAGCTCCTGTGGTCCCCATCCACGAGGCAAGAATTGTGCCTATAAGTATCATTATAGTATTAACAACTGGTGTCCCTCTAAGGGAGCCTTTAAGGAGAATACCGCCGGAAATAGTGTAAAGTGCCCATAAAAGTATTATAAACGGAACATAATCTGCCAGAATGATATGTAGAATTTGATGCGCAGCCTCGCCCTTATAAAAATACAGAAAGGGTAATGCCATAGATGCAGCCCAGAAAAAAGAAATTTTGCCAAAGTGGTTATGCCATAGATGATCTGAAATCAAAGGCAGGAATGCAATGGAAAGCAACATGCATGCAAAGGGGATACAACTCCAGAGTGGCAGCAGTTTTCCTAGATTAATATGCTCACCCTGAGCATGTATTGTTTCATGGGTCCCATTGTTGTTATCATGGTCATCTGTATGGTTTGTCTGAATAGCTGAGGTGTTATTTGATGTATTATTATTTGAAGCAGCAACAGAAACCGGAGATATAAACAGAATTATTAAGAAAATTAGAAGTGTTAATCTTTTTAATTTCATTAATCTGTTACCTCCATATATAATTTGTCAGATATTTTTACAAACGCTCAAATTTTTAAGGTATAATTATTTAGTTGATACTTATAGAGCCCACCCATTGCAAAAATAAATGTTTATGTTTAAAAGTTTTTTATACTAATGATTTGTAGTAAAAATATTTTGGAAAGTCAAGATACAAAAAGCATATCTTTTTATGTTGGTCGGAGCGAGAGGATTTGAACCTCCGACCCCATGCACCCCATGCATGTACGCTACCAGGCTGCGCTACGCTCCGATTTTCTTAGGGAATTTTACTGTTTAAAACAGGCAATAGTTATCATTTTATGGGAAAAGTGTCAAGAAAGAAATATGCTAAACTGTGAGTGCGAGTGGATTCACTTAAGTTGGGGCGAGATTGGAAACAATGATATATTTTCTTTTTTATTGATATAAGGATAGAAGTTTGAAATACTTTTATAACTATAATCGATATAATCTAAAGAATTTATAAGCTGGGATTCAGTAATATGCTTAA
>JAGLLQ010000626.1 GCA_023140455.1 Desulfobacteraceae bacterium
AGAGCATGGCGAATGCTTATGAAACCACAAACATCAGAACTTTCACGTGGAATGTGGATAATAGGCATTTTTGCAGTTGCAGGTTTTATTCAGATGGTAACCTCAAATTATAATCCTGTGTTTAATGTAATCATGGGTATATTAACCCTCTTGATCATTTCCCATGGATTTATGACAATGCAGGTAATCCGTGCCCTTCCAGCATGGAGTTCAACCATGGTTATTCCATTATCTATCATATCAGGCGGTTGGATAGGATGTCAGATGTTTCAGTTTATGTTAGCAGTTGCTGGCAATCCCATTGCACAATCATTTGAAATATGGGCTGAAATCCTACTTGTTGTCTATTTTGTTTCTGTTCTTTTTTATATATGGGGTACGTTCCATTCATCAGAAACTGCAAGAGACTCTATAAACCTTATGTTAAAAGGTGACCTTGCAAAATATTTCTATGGAGGAGTTGTTCTTATCGGCTTTATCCTTCCACTTTTGATAACCTTAAAAATGTGGGGTGGGGATATAAACGCCGGACTTATTTTTATCAGACTTGCCCTGATTTTTTCAGGTGACCTGGCTATGCGCTATATAATTATGAAAAGCGCCATGTATCCACCCCTAATATAGATGAGTTTACAATGGCAAACAGAGATGATTATTTATTTCTGTTTGCCATTCATTGTTTTTTTTGCAACATTAAAAAATAATGAAAGTTGACAAAAAGATAAATTTTAAGTATTAATTCAACCTTCTTTATAAAGGTATTAGTTATATGGCAAACAAAAAAAATAATGAGTCAACAAGAAAAAACCCTCAAACGCTCTCTAAGGTTAGGTTTGAAGTGTTTGGAGAAGAAATGATTGAAAAAATTGTAAAATCCAGCGGAAATAGTGGAAGGATCTATTTACCTCCAAACTGGGTAGGACATACTGTTAAGATTATAAAAGTAGAATAAAGTGGAGGAAGTATTGTGGAAAATTTACAAATACGAGCAATAGATCAGGAAGATGCAAAAGATATCCAGAGAATACGCTCTCTTATATCTAAAGAAGATGTTGATTTTGATTTTAAAATCATTATTAATGAACAAGCAGGCGGTTTGAATAAACAAGCTAGCATTGTTGCAGAGATTGACAACAAAATTGTAGGTTATATGATAAGCAATGTTCTTTACGCAGGATTCGGACTTGAAAAAAGTGCCTGGATTGTTGACATGGGTGTTGACCCTGACTTTATGGGTCGTAATATTGGCAAAAAGCTTGCTAACAAGATATTGTCAATATATAAATCCCAAAATATCACATACGTCTTTTCATCTGTAATGTGGGATTCAATTGATCTTTTATCTTTCTTTAAAACATTGGGTTTTGAAAGAAGTGAATTTATAAATTTAAGAAAAAAACTATAAAACAAGGCATTTTATTCCTCTTCCTATTTTTCCATAAAATGCTTTGTTGTTTCGTTTGAAATCTTTTCTGCTGTACTTACCACCTGATCAGTTACTAATTTAAGCATACTATCATCCATGCTGGACTTAAATCCTACAACCCATACTGATGTGTTATACAAACCATTCCCTTTTACAGGGGCAGCAACTGCACGAACTCCAGGAAGATACTCTTCATTATCAATTGCATAACCTCTTTCTTTAACCAATTGAAGCTCTTCAATATATTTTTCTCTGTCAACAATTGTTTTTTCTGTAAATTTAGTTAACCCTTCAGTATTTAAAAAACCATTAATTTCCTTTTCATTCAGTTCAGACATAAAAACTTTTCCAACCGCACCTGCTAAAAGTGGAATAATTGTCCCCACAGGAGAGGTAATTTTATATGCTTTACTGGATTCAACAACATCTAGAATAATTACATTATTTCTATCTTTGATTCCTAGAAAGACTGACTCCTGACAAGTTATCATAAGTTGTTCAATAAATGGTCGTGCTATTTCTTTAAAATTAATTCTGGAATAAGCTTTTTTGCCAAGTTCAATCAAAGCATAGCCAATGCTGAAACGCTTGGTAACTGGATCTTTAATAAGAGCGCCCTGCCCTTCGAGTGCTGAAGTCACCCCATGAACTGTGCTTTTACTTATATCAAGGTCTCTTGAGATTTCACTTATTCCCATTCCATCTGTTTTATCCGCTATTGCTGATAATACTCTGAATGCTTTAGTAACAATTGGTGCCTGATATTTATTAGTCATCGTTCCTCATCATGAACAGAAATTTTTTTTTTAATAGCTATATTTTAGCTTGACATCTGTGTTTATTTGATGTTTACTTGTTCATTATGATGAATTATTTAATAAAAGAAGTCAAGAATTATTAAATTTTAGCATAAACTTTTAAATATTATATTGTTTATGTCATTAGATTAAGAACAATAACTTTTAATTTAGCAGTTTGAAAGGAGGGCTGTTATGGCAATTGATGCAGGAAAACAATCAGGTGCTGAAAGTTTGCGCAAAACCCGAACATACGGTAAGTTCAGATGCCATAATC
>JAGLLQ010000627.1 GCA_023140455.1 Desulfobacteraceae bacterium
AAAAAGAAAAGAAAAAAAGCCTTGAAATTACAACAGTCCATCTAGATGATTCCATGCTTAAGACACCAGCGTTAGCCATTGATCTTGCTCGCTCTGAAATATCCCGCATGGCAAAACTTATTGGAAGAATGCTTACTTCTATAATAATTCCTTTTATTTCTGATAAAAAACATATGTCAAATCATGACAGAAAAAATGAAGAGACCCAACAGCTTATTAATGAAATTCCAACAAGGGATCAAATTTTTCCTGATCTCACGCTCCTTGAGGGTATTGATTTGCGTGAACATAAAATAGATTTTTTAGAAAGGGAAATTAGCACTTATCTAACTAAAATCGCACGACGTAATATTTCAAAAGAACAGGCACAAGAAGTCTTTGGTATGATTTCAATTGCAAAAGATATGGAGAGTATTGGGGATATTATTCATAGAAATATGATTCCGTTAATAGCCAAAAAAAAAGAACTTTTATATGATTTTTGCGAAGAAGGTAAAGAAGAACTTTTGATATATCAAAGCAAAGTTATAAAACAGATCAATTTACTTGAAAAAGCGTTCAGTTCATTTGATCTTGAAGTTGCTAATAAAATTATGAATAAAGAAAGAAAATATCTTGATTTAGAATCCAAATACAGAGCTACGCATCTGCAAAGAATTATTTCAAAAAAACGAGAATCAATCGAAACAAGTGAGATTCACATGGAATTAATGGATCTTATGAAACAAATTTTATTATATTCTTCAAATATTGCCCAAACTTACAGTGGAAGCACTCCGGAAAAGATGATAAAATCAGCTGTATAGCTTTTAAACAATAAATGGACTAATCAGTTAAATATTCAATAAGTTGTGACATTGAAGCCATTTCATTGTCTCTTGGAAGCTGTCTGCGAATTTTAATCACTTCTTTATAGTCTTTTTCGCTCAAGAGCAGCTCTTCTTTTCTGGTTCCTGATCTATCTATATTAATTGCAGGCCATATTCTATTTTCAGCACATTCCTGACTAAGAACAAGATCCATATTACCAGTACCTTTAAATTCCTGGTAAATTATATCATCCATTCTGCTTCCAGTGCCTACAAGGATTGTTGCAACAATTGTCAGAGACCCTCCATTTTCGAGCTTACGTGCTGCACCGAAAATTTTTCTTGGAAACTCCATGGCATTTGCACCAAGACCACCGGTCATTGTTTTGCCATGGCTGTTAGTTTTTTTATTAAAAGCTCTGGTCATCCTGGTTAAAGAGTCAATAAAAACAATTGCATCCTGTCCTGATTCAACACAATTTATAGCTGTATGTATGGCAAGACGCGTCATCCGCATATGTTGATCAATTTGCTGATCAGCAGATGAAAAAAGGACATGTGCTCCATCAACACCTCTTTGGAAATCTGTTACCTCTTCCGGCCTTTCATCAACTAACAGAATAAAAACTTTTGTATCAGGATGATTGGTAACAATAGAATTTGCCATATCTTTTAAAATGGTTGTTTTACCAGATTTTGGAGGAGCTATAATGAGTCCCCTTTGCCCCTTACCAATAGGTGCAATAATATCTAATGCTCTTCCTGTAATATCATCAACTCCGGTTGAAAGAGTGTATTTTTCAAAAGGATTAATGCTTGTTTGTTCTTGAAGTAATTGAATATTTGAAAATTCTTCAAAGGAAAGATTATTGATCCTTTCAATTTTAGTTAATGCGAGATTTTTTTTACCTGGAATTTTTTTATCAGCAAATCCTTCTATAAAACTTCCTTCTCTCAGACCAAGCTGGTTAATCATGCCATTTGAAACATAAGTATTGCTTATCCCAGGTTTAAAATTATCTTCAATTGATCGCAGGAAACCAAAACCATTATCCATTATTTCAAGATGTCCTTCTACTTCCTTCACATTATACTCCTTAAAGTAAAACTTAATAAAATGGTAATTACATTATTTTATTTTAGATATTTTGAGTTGACGCTGGCAAACCCAAACTTTTTTTAATATTTTAAATATACTATTTGGCATGCCCTGTGGCAAGTCCACAGTACTAAATTCTTTATTAATATCAATATTTCCAATTTGTATAGCTTTAAGACCAGCCTCATTTGCTATTGCTCCGACAATATCTCCCGGTCCAACACCATGGGAATCTCCGACTTCAATACGAAATCTATCCATGCCTTCTTCAACAAAAACCTTTTTTTTATTTTTTCGATCAGATTTTGTTAACTCTGTTTTTTTAGGTTTTATTTTTGGCTTTTTATTGATTTTATCTTTTTCAAAAGTATCTTTTTTTCTATATTCTTTTTTAGGTTGTTGTTTTTCTTGCTTTGCCAGCAACAATGGTTTATCACCATGTAGCATTCTGGCAAGAGCTGCTGAGATATCAAGCGCAGGAACATCGTGCTCCTGTCTGTACTGGTCCATTAGATCTCTAAAAGCACTGAGTTTTTCAGATGCCAATGTATCAGTTATACTCTGTTTAAAATCAGCAATTCTTTTATTATTAATTGTTTCATTGGAAGGAAGCTTCATCAGCTCCATTTTCTGTCTGGTTGCTTTTTCAAT
>JAGLLQ010000628.1 GCA_023140455.1 Desulfobacteraceae bacterium
GTTGGGGAATCAGGGTGTGGAAAAAGCACCATAGGACGTACAATATTAAGGCTTGCGCCTTTATACTCAGGCAGTATCAGATTTATGGGTGAAGATATCGGCTGCATAGAGGGGAAAGAGCTTAAGCCATACAGGGCCAAAATGCAGATGGTATTTCAGGATCCAAAAGCATCTTTGAATCCAAAAATGACAATATTTAAAATATTGAGAGAGGCTCTATATTTAAACTCAAGTGTTGCAAAAGAGAATTACCTTGAACAGGCTGTGAAATTATTAGATCTTGTGGATTTAAGACCGGAGCATATTTATCGTTATCCCAATGAATTTTCAGGAGGTCAGCAGCAAAGAATTTGCATTGCAAGAGCTTTGGCAACTGATCCCAAGTTTATTGTTTTTGATGAGGCAACCAGTGCTCTGGATGTATCAGTGCAGGCTCAGGTTATAAATCTGATGAAAGACTTGCAGAATAAGATGAACTTGACCTATCTTTTTATCAGCCACGACTTAAGTATTATGGAACATGTCTGTGACAGAGTAGCAGTCATGTACGCAGGGCAGATCATTGAAGTACAGGATGCGAAATCATTATTTGATGCTCCACGACATCCCTATACCAAAGCCTTGAAAAAGGCTGTACCAATTGCAGATCCTGAATTAAGAAAAGAGCTGGGTATACTTAAGGGCGAAGTGCCGAAATTATCTGATCCGCCATCAGGATGCCATTTCCATCCAAGATGCGACTATAATGAAGATATCTGTTCTAAAAAGAGCCCTGAGTTTTGTAAAACCGGGGAGAATAGTTGGATAAGGTGTCATGTTCATGAAAAATTATGGCACCAGGGAGTTTTAATTAATAACAAGGAGTCATTATGAGCCGTTTATTAGGACTGGGAGCTTGCCAGCTGGAAGTTGATTCAAATGATATACAGCAGAATTTGAATAATATGGTCAAGCAGATTGAATTAATAAAATATTACAGTCCCTGGGTAAAGCTTGTAGTTACACCTGAACTCTGTTTTCAGGGAGCTTCTGAGTTTGAGGAAAAAGCCGTTAAGATTCCAAATCCGATTACTGAGTTTTGTTCAAAAGTTGCCAAGGATTTTAATATATATCTTATCCCCGGCTCAATTTATGAAAAAGAGGGAGAAAATATTTATAATACAAGCCCTGTTTTTGATGATAAAGGTAATATCATTGAAATCTATAGAAAAATGTATCCATGGCGACCTCATGAGAAAACTATGTCAGGAAATAAAACCCTTGTTTTTGATATACCGGATATCGGAAGAATAGGTTTGTGTAATTGTTTTGATTTATGGTTTCCTGAACTTATCAGGGATCTTGTGTTTAAAGGAGCCCAGATAATAATTATACCCACAGCTTCTGGAACGCAAGACCGAGCTCAGGAACTTATTTTATGCCAGGCTGCAGCTATCCAGAATCAGTGCTATATGGTCAGTGTCAATGGAGTTGGACAAGGTGGAAAAGGGCAGAGCATGATTGTTGATCCAAAAGGCAATATTATGCAAATGGCAGGGCAGGCCCAGGAAAATTTGATCTCAATGATTGACCTTGAAAATGTTCAAAGGTCAAGGGATTATGGTATAGCTGGTGTAACAAGGCCTATAGCTTCGTTTTTTCATGAAAAACACAGATTTGAATATCAAACTCAATCTTTTGAGCAAAGCCCTATATATTCTAATAACCAATTGACAAAATTAAATAGCGGCAAAAAATGATTGATTTGATTCTCTGATATTGGTTTTTATCATGAAATGTAAAGCATCACACCTGAAAGGGAAATAAAAGAAAAAGCAGTGGACAGAACAATCGTGGATGATGCAAGATCTGTGTTGCTGTTCATCTGTGATG
>JAGLLQ010000629.1 GCA_023140455.1 Desulfobacteraceae bacterium
AATGAATGAGAGTCTCGGTCTGAGGTTTCATAAAGCCAAGAAAAAAAGCTCCGCCCGGGCATCCGAATTGCTCGGCAGTAAAATATGCAGCCTTCTTCTTTTTGCGAGCCCGCCAAATGTGCCCCATGATACATGAAAAGTGACCAAAGGTTGCCTGCCAGTCAATTTCATTATTTATCTCTTTTTCCCGGGTAGGTAGATCCATTGGTTTGGGCGAAAATCCATTTTCAGGCTCAAGATCAGTATGAAAAATGCCTACAGGTTTCTCCATAAGCCCCAAAATATCGAGGAATTCCTTTAACTTTTTTTCGTGTTGATATGTCATCCAATTCCCTCCTTGTTATGAATAAATAATCAATCAGAAGCAGCAAACTACCTTGATTTATTTACTAAAAAGAGTTTTTAAAAATTTTTTGGATTTAGCTTTTATAGTCATTACGCTACTTCCTCTGAATTGATTGTGATTGTTTTTTTATCTTTTGCTGACCGTGGATGCTTAATTATCACAGGTAAATTTTTTTGGAAAAGAGAATTTGTCATTTTGATCAGCAGCCAGAAAACTGCTATGGGTAAAATAATAACCTGTATGAGAAAAACTCCGACATAAAGAGTTGTCAGCTTAACAAGGTTTGCAATTATATTCCCCATATTATTTTTCATGTGCCTTATAGCGTTTGTTAGTTTAGTTGACTGGTTAAGTAGCAATGATGCATTGTTTGTAATTGTGCCGAAAAATCCACTTGTTTCAGGCAAAGAGATGGCTTCAAGACCATCAAATTCTGTGGTGAGTAGAGAAAGTTTATCTTTGGTTTCAGAGATTTGAACTTTGAAAAAATTTTCATGGAGGAAATTATTTGCAATGGATGAAATTGGAAGACAGAATCGTATAATCATAACAACAAAAGTAATTTTTATTATAGTTTTTTGGAAAGTTTTTATTTTTTTATTCTCGAACCAGATTAATAAGGATAGAATAAACAGAAGTATTGAAAGTATTGGTGGTACGAAAGAGAGGCTGATTTCATATGCAAGTTTCTGGATTCCAAGAGAAACAATCGCAGTCACAAGAACATCTGAGAGTCGTTCTGTCATATCGTCAATTGGGTCTAAAATTTGTCCCAGGGCTATGGTCACCCCAATACCAGCAGGTTCAAGATTGAGATCAGAATTCTGTAAAATGGAGATTGAGCCATTAATAATACGGCATGTTGCATAAGCAAGACCTGCTTTGCTTATTGATTCTGTAAAATATGTATTTGCTTTTTCATCCAACACGGGGACTTTAAACCCGGCAGAAAAGAATAAAGTAGTTGCCAGCATAATACCAAGCAGAGACCAGTATATTTTCCTTATTGTTGGTTTTGTCATCAATTTTCTCCTAGAGATTTAATATTTCTGATGAATATGGAAATAAAGCAGGACTCCCGCCTGTATGCCAGAACAGGACAGTGTCAGTAGCAGTAAATTTGTTTTGTTCAATCATACTGATTAACCCTCCCATTGCACGGCCGGTATAAACCGGATCAACAAGGATTCCTTCTGTCCTGGCGGTGAGTGCGATTGCTTTCCGTTCTAAGTCGCCTACAATTCCGTAGCCATCGCCCAGGAATTCATTCTTTAGAATAACATCTTCTAAT
>JAGLLQ010000063.1 GCA_023140455.1 Desulfobacteraceae bacterium
ATAAACCCCTTCATTTAAAATATTTTACAATTAAAAAAGTAGACAGCTACTCTCCCAGAGATAATACTTATCTATACATAGAAAAGGGCAAACTTAATATAACTGATTATATTATTTTTTTATTAAAATTCTATCAAGGTAATGACTCAAAACGAATTGAATTATAAAATATTTTAAAACAAGACAATAATCTTTTTAATGCTGACCTGAATTATATGCAAAAAGCTTTTGAAATAGGAGATAATGTAGTGACAGATAAAATAGAAAAAGTTAAAGAATTGTTAAACTCAGATAAATATGATGGACATCAAAGAATAGAATTGCTGGATGGGTATGTACTTGATGGTCAGGATAAGACACCTATGGCTGACAGTATATTTGAAGGAATAGATTTAATGAATAAAACTCTTCTTGATGTGGGAACGGCTTATGGCTTTTTTTGTTATGAAGCAATTAAAAAAGGAGCTAAAAAAGTAATTGGAATAGAAAATAATCCAGATAGATATGAAGTCGCTAAAAAAATTATTCAAATTAAAGAAGAAAATGTTGAATTGATCAAATTAGATATTGAAAAAGAAAGTTTAAAAGAAAAATTTGATGTTGTTCTATTACTAAACGTAATTCATCATCTGCATTTTCCAATTGAGACTATTAAAAAATTAGCAGACATCACTAACGAATTGCTCATTGTTGAATTTCCCACCCCAACAGATAAAAAATTGATACGCCGATCTAAACTAAATCGGTTTTTTTTATGGTTAGTTAAAGATTATCCAATAATCGCCATAGGAAATAAGGAATATCACAATACTTATTATTTTTCTAAGAATGCCTTCAAAACAATTTTTCTAAAACATACAAAATTATTTAAAAAAATTACCTGGAAAAAATCTCACAAAGACGGACGTTTGGTCGCTTATTGCTATAAATAGGAGTGAGTATACCCCAAATGGTAAGGCTCTATTTTTTATGGGAAGATCAATGCTAAAATGAAAATTGCTTTGGTTATATCTCAGTTAGTTGTTGGTGGATCTGAGCGAGTATTAACTCTGATGGCTAATTATTGGGCTGAATCAGGCAACAAGGTTTATTTGATAACCTTATCAAAAGTTGATACATCAGTATATCCGCTTTCTTCTAAAGTTCGGCGTTTGAGTGCTCAGGATAATATGACAGGTAGTACTGCTATTCATAAGATATTAAGTTTCAGGAAGAATTTACTGAAACTTGATCCAAGTGTGATTATTTCATTTGGTGATAAGACTAATATGATAACTTGCCTTGCTGCCCTTTTTTTAGATACACCTTTGATTCTTTCTGAAAGAAATCATCCTAATTATTATAATTTTAAGTGGTTTTATAGAATTGCCAAGCCTATTTTGTATTCTTTTTGTGATTGTATTGTTGTGCAAACTCAGTCTATCAAGGATTGGTTTGTAAACCGGAGGTTTTCGCCTCCTCTATCAATTATCCCTAATCCTGTTTTGTTTCAGGATGATCGGGTTATGATAGACAGTTCAGTTGAGTTAGCTTCCTCTTCGATATTGACGGTTGGAAGTTTGTCCCCACAGAAAGGACACAATCGTTTAATTAATATTTTTGCTAAGGTTGTTAAGTTAATGCCTGATTGGCGGCTCTATATTGCAGGAGAGGGCAGTTGCAGAAAGGAATTGGAATCACTGATAATATCACATAATCTTAAAGATAGTGTTTTTTTGATAGGTCAAGTTGAAAATCCTGTTGCTCTGTTAAAACAAGCAGATATATTTGTTTTTACATCATATTATGAAGGGTTTCCTAATGCCCTGTGCGAGGCAATGGCTGAAGGTTTGCCTGTTATTAGTTTTGATTGCCCCTCCGGGCCTTCGGATATCATAGACAATGGAAAGAATGGTATCCTTGTACCTAATGGAGATTGTGATACATTTGCTGATGAATTGGTAGGTTTGGCCAATGATCCAGAAAAAAGAGCGGCGATTGGTTCTGAAGCTCTAAAAATTAAAGAAAAACTGTCAATTGATTTAATAATGAAACAATGGAATGATATTATAAAAGATTATGAATAAAAAAAAATTTTTTACAATAGGTTTTCCACATAAACCTCCAGAACATGGCGGCCCTGGAAGTTTTCAGACTCGTTTTGAACATGAATTAAAATTATTGGGATGGCGTGTGGTATATCCGGAAGACAGGATTACTCCCGATGTTATTATGGTGGTGGGCGGCACACGCAAACTTTGGTGGTTATGGAAAAATAAGCGGAAAGGGGTCGTAATTATTCATCGTTTGGATGGTCTTAACTGGCAGCATCGTTTGTTACCTTTTTCTCAGCGGATAAACTTGAAAGTTGAACTGGCAAATAAATTGTTACGGTTTATTCGAAATAAATTAGCAGACCAGATAATCTATCAAAGCGAATTTGTCAGAGATTGGTGGCATGAGTATGCCGGGAATGTGGTTGGTAAAGAGCACATTATCTACAATGCAGTAGATATTAATGATTTTAAACCTTCCCATAATGGGGCGCCAGAAGAGAGAATGCTGGTATGTGTGGAAGGAACTGTACAGTCTGTTGATGCCTATATATGTCCGGTAGAAACTTTATCAAAGCAATTGTTTGAAAAAGGATTGATTGCAGGGACCATTGTGTGTGGTCGGATGCAAACAGTGGAGGCGCAGCAAAGGCTTGAATCTTGTCCTGGTATAGTAATTAAAGGCATGATTCCCCGGGATAAAATAGCCTCTGTTTTTCAGAACGCTGTATATTTGGTTTTAGAGGTTCATCCGGCATGTCCAAATTCTATCATAGAAGCAATGGCCTGCGGTACACCTGTTATTGGTTTTGATACAGGCTCCTTCCGAGAACTTGTACCCCCTGATGCTGGTATTTGCGTGCCCTATGGTGCAAACCCGTGGAAGCTGGAACAACCTGATATCCCAGCATTGCTTAAAGCTGCAGAGCAGGTGATTAATAATTGGGAACAATATTCAAAAGGGGCGCGTGCTGTAGCAGAAGAGAGATTTAATATCAAAGATATGACAAAGGCCTATATTCAAACTGTGGAGAATGTGATAGAAATTCCAAAATGATACGTGTCGCAATTTATCAACCGGTTATACCTCAATATCGTTTAACTTTTTTTAACGCAATTGCCAACTGCAGCGGGCTGGATATCAGTCTGCATGCGAGCAAGACATTTCCAGGTTCACCTGATAGTGTTGATGGACCATTTGATTTTAAGTATTATGAATATCCAGCTTCTGGCTTGATAGGGAACAGACTGTTTTGGCAGTCAGGTTTGTGTCTGCCTGATGAACTATCACAAGGAGATGTGGCTGTGATTTGTGCTAACCCTAGAATGATTTCATATATACCGTTGGTCTTGCAGGCAAAAAAGAGAAAGATTGGGTTAATATTCTGGGGACATGGACACACTGCAGGGGCAAATCGGGTGACAGAATCTATTCGTCATCGACTAATGTCTTTTGGAGATGTGGTCTTATTGTATCACGACAATGAAATTGAGTTGTTTCAAAAAGCTGTTTTAAAAAAAAATCGAATATTTGCAACTAATAACACCATTGACATAAGCGATATTGAAGCTGCCAAGATCCAATGGACAGATAAGCGTTTGCAAAAGTTTAAAAATCAAAATGGCCTTAATGATAAAAAATTATTGCTATTTTGTGGACGACTGACCTATAAAACTCAATTAAATATTCTTCTTGAGGCTATTGCAATTTTGCATAAGGATGATGGCAGTTATCACTTAGCTATAATCGGTGACGGACCTGAAAGAGCTAATTTAGAAGGGCAGGTCAATCGTTTGAATCTGGGTAAGAATATTACATGGCTTGGCTCAATATATGATCAAAATGCATTAGCTCCGTGGTTTCTCAGCTCTCATTATTTTGTTTATCCCGGTGCAATAGGACTTTCCATTTTCCATGCATTTGCTTTTGAGTTACCCGTTATTACACACGGCAATTTGAGGAATCAGATGCCTGAGTTTAGGGTTTTAGAAGATGGGAAAAATGGTATGGTATTTGTAGAGGGTGATACAGAAGCGTTGTCATCTACTATTAAGCATGGGTTTAACAATAAAGTATGCCATGAAACAATGAAAGAATATTCATTAAATACAGTTAAAGAGAAATACTCCTTTGATAATATGGTTAATAACTTTGTGCATGCCGTAATGTGTGCAAGCAAAATGCAAATCAATCAATGAAGATTTTCATTAATGCGACAACCTGTGTCGTAGGAGGAGGTGCGCAGGTAGCTGCCAGCTTTATCACCCAGGCAATGAAAGACAACCGTCATAAGTTTGTTGCAGCTGTCTCTCAAAAAGTTAAAGAATACCTGGGAAGCACAGCAGATCAACCATGGGTCCATGAAGTAACACCTTCGCCAGCCAGGCCTTTGACAGGAATGGGGAGTCGGCGTTTATTGAAAGACCTGGAATTAAAATTTAGACCGGACATTGTGTTTACAGTGTTTGGTCCGGCCTATCATAATTTCAGAGCACCCCACGTCTGTGGCATGGCAGATCCTTGGGTTACACATCCATCTTCCCTGGCAACAAGCAGGCTTGGAGTTTTGGGAAGATTGAAAATGAAACTGCAATGCTTGTATAAGAAGCAGCGATTGTCTGTAAATGATTTTTACTGGACTGAAACAGAGGTTGCAAGCCAAGGCTTAGTAGATTTAATTGACTTGGATACTGATAAGGTTTTTACTATTCCCAATTGCTATTCTCCTTTATTCGACTCTTTTGAATTTTTAAATGAACCACATGGTTCTGTAATGAAAATATTTACATTATCAGCAGCATATTCTCACAAGAATTTAACGATTATTCCTAAGATGGCATCAGTTTTGTCTAAGCGTGGTTTAGGGGAGGGCTTTAAATTTGTCATTACACTGCCAGATAAAGGGCCTGAAATAAATGAGTTTTGGGAGTTAGCCAGAAGGTTGGATGTCTGTGATCTGATAGAAAATATAGGCTCTATTCCGCTGGAATCATGCCCTTTATGGTATTCTAAAACTGATATTTTGTTTTTGCCAACACTGCTTGAAACTTTTTCAGTGACTTTTTTAGAGGCTATGAAGATGAATCGCCCTATCATAACAACCAATCTTGATTTTACACGAGATATTTGCGGCGATGCAGCTGAATATTTCGAACCGCTTGATGCTGAGTCTGCTGTAGATGCTATTATAACTATTGGAAAGAGAACAACATCACGTTATAGTGAATTAGTCAAAAGAGGTATAGAGCGTCTAAAACAATTTCCAAGTCCATCGGAAAAGTATAATATGCATATTCAATGGTTAGAAAAAGTTGTAACCTTGGCAAACATAAAATAAATAAAAGTTACTTTAATAAATTACACAAGGTCTTTTTATGAAATTAAAATTATTTGAAGTATTTATTTTTATAGTATTATTTGGATTCCTTTTATACACACTGTTTTTCGATTTTATATTTTTATGCGGTGAGGATAATGCCGTAGAATATTTAAGTGTTTTATTTTGGTTTGTTGGATTTCTACTTTCGTTATATATGATTCTAAGTAAAAAATTTAGAAATAATTTTATAGTTTATTTGTTTTTATTTATTTGTTTTATTTCATTTGGTGAAGAACTGAGCTGGGGACAAAGGATTTTTGATATAAAAACACCTGATTTTATAGCCGAAAATAATGTTCAGCAAGAGTTGACCTTGCATAATCTTTACATATTGTGCGGTGGAAGTACCTGGAGGCATTTTTTTAAAACCGGAGAGTTTAATTATCAGCAAATTGTTGATGCCCAAAATCTGTTCAGACTTGGTTTTGTAGTCTTTTTTTTACTATTCCCAATAGTATATAGTACTAAATATGGCGCAGGCATTTTATCTAAACTGGGTTATTACAAACCGGAAAATCACTTCACCTTTTTATTGTGGCTTTTTATAGTATGTACATTTTTGATTGTAATTGGGAAAACTAATAGCTCTTATCTTCACTCCATTCAGGAGATAAGGGAAATGGCCTTTGCCTTATTTATAGGAATGTATTTATTCTTTTATGCTGTACAACAATCCAAGTAATGATATTGCGGGCTCTTAAAACTCTTTAATAAAATTGTGAGAAAGGATAGGTATGTTTTTTTTTGTAAGTATTAAACAGGTTTTTATGAAAAAAAAGATGGTGCGTTGTGTTTTATTTGCTGGCGTCCCGGCATTTTTGTTCTATGGTTTTTCTTTATTGTGGCTACGTATAGTGGGTTTTAGTTTTATAGAAATTTTAAGAGATCCTGCTCAACAGAGTGGGCAATCAAATTTTCTTGGTTTTCTATCCAGCATAGGTGTCTGGTTATGGGTTTCTTCAGCCGCAATTTGTTTTTATAGTTCCACGATTAAAACTGTGATTATAAAAGATAGTAGAAGAGAACTGCTCATTTTATTAGGCATACTATCATTCATTTTGGCTGTTGATGATTTTTTCATGATTCATGATCGACACGGGAGTGAGAAGTGGTGTTACGTGCTTTATGCTTTTTTTTCAGGTTCCCTGTTGCTCCGTCACTATAAAACAATAATTGAAGTTGATGGATTTGCCTTTTTATTAGCGTGTTTTTTATTAGCACTATCTATACTAACCGATCGTTTTCAAGGTAATATTTTCTCAAGTTATTCCTATGGTCAGGTTTTTGAGGAAGGTTTTAAATTTATTGGGGCTGGTATTTGGTTATATTTTTGTTGCAGGGTAGCATCCTCGCACAACAGAGGGAAAGAGATAATTGTTTAGATTTTTTGAGGTTTGTAATGTGCTGTATATTTGCGGCTTTTACTAAAAATAAAGTAGTTATAGATAAAAATATTTCTCCTTTACGTGGTCCTGATGACTGGGGGGTATCTTACAATGTGGTTGGTGAGAAATGTCTTACACTTTTCCAGTCCCGGTTGAGCATTATCGGGCTGGGTGAACAAGGGCATCAGCCTTATTGTAAAAGAGATAGTGCTGTCCTGATATTTAATGGCGAAATCTATAATTATCAGAAATTGCGTGCTGAATTAGAGGCGACCCGAAATGTTTGTTTTGATACCTCAACCGATACTGAGGTTTTATATGAAGCGTTAGCTCATTGGTCACTTAGTGATGTCCTTGAAAAACTTAATGGTATTTTTGCTTTTAGCTATTATGATGTGGCCAAACATGAGTTGATTGTTGTTCGAGATCATTTGGGTGTTAAGCCAGTTTATTATTATCATGATGAGGATAAGTTTTTTTTTGCATCAGAGGCAAAGATTTTTTTTGAATTAAATTTGCTTGAACCCTGCTTGAATCGAGAACTTTTGGGTGAATATTTTGCCAATGGTTGGATTTATGAACCAGATACTCTTTTTAAAAATATTTTTAAATTACCAGCTGCAAGTTATGCCAGAATAAATTTAGATAACAATGCGATAAAAATTGATCGATATTGGAGTTTTAATCAAAAGTCAGGTTCAATTCCGGATTTGAGTGCGGTTATTAATGACCAAACAATATCTGATGTGCCTATCGGCTTATATTTCAGCGGTGGAGTTGATTCGTCTATTTTAGCCCATGATTTAAAAAATCAAGATGTACTTGATCTTAATTTATGTTTAGATGATTCTGAGTCAGAACGTGTAAAGATGATGGAAAAAGCTTTTTCACTGAATGTTAAAAAAATATATAGTGATTCACAAAATCTATATCTTTATAGAGAATTGATTTATGCCATGGATGAACCAATCGCTGATGCTGCTATGATACCAGCATTCCAGTTAGCAAAGGCTGCTAAACACGAGGGTAGGGTAGTCATGCTGTCTGGTATGGGTGGGGACGAAATTGATGCTGGCTACACTCGTCATAAAATATTAGCCCGGATGTTTTATTTAAAACTTGTGCAACCATTGACACATTGCGCCGCAATCCTGTTTAAAGGGAAAATTAAGAGAGATTTATTACGTTTATCTAGTTTTTTATCCTGTTCTGTTCCTGAAAATTATTTTTCTTTGACATCTTATCTTAATAAAAAAGAAATTGATTCATTAGTAGGTCAAAAATGGTATGAAAAGTATTCAGTGAAAATTAAATCTTTATGCAAAGGATTTAAAGGGAAAAAACAATTCTTTGCTTTGGATATGAAAGGTTTTCTTGCAAGTCATAATTTGATATATATGGATAAAGCTTCTATGGCTGCATCTGTTGAGGTGAGAGTTCCCTTATTGGATAAAAATATTGTACAGCATTATTTTCAACAAATTGATAAGCCTTTCTTAGCAGGTAAGAAACGTTTGCAGACTCAATTGAAAAAGCGTCTTGGGAATAAGTATAAAAAAGTACAAAAACAGGGATTCCGTTATCCTGTTGAAAAGTGGGTGCAGCAAGATATTAATTGGAGTCTTGTTTTTAATTTTATGGAGGATAATAAGATTATTAATATAACTCTTCCAAAAAAATGGCTGGATGGTTGTTGCCGGCATGATGTTGATGATGTCCAAAAACTTTGGTTGATTTATACCTTATATCTTTGGCTGCACGAATTTAAAGTTAATACTACTAATTGAAAGTTACGTTGAATATATGAAGCAAATATTACAAAATCTTGGAAATGGCAAAACAGAGTTGGTTGAAATACCTGCCCCGGGTTTGAAAAATCGGTATATTAATGTCAAAACCAGTGCAAGTCTTATTTCAGCAGGCACTGAACGTATGCTTATTGACTTTGGGAAGGCCAATTTTATTGAAAAAGCAAGACAACAACCTGAAAAAGTAAAAATGGTGCTGGATAAAATTAAAACTGATGGCTTACTGCCTACTATTGATGCTGTACGCTCTAAACTTGATCAGCCCTTACCGCTTGGATATTGTAATGTCGGAGTAATAGATGAAGTAGGGCAAAGTGGGAAAAAATTTTTTAAACCCGGTGATCGTGTAGTGAGCAATGGACCACATGCTGAGTATGTTTGTGTCCCTGAAAACTTATGTGCAAGAGTACCGGATAGTGTGAGCGACGAGGATGCTGCATTTACAGTTGCAGGTGCGATTGCCCTTCAAGGGATAAGATTGGCAGAGCCAACAATCGGTGAGACTTTTGTGGTAACAGGTCTTGGTCTTTTAGGCCAAATAGCAGTGCAGATTTTTATTGCAAATGGTTGCCGGGTAATTGGTATAGATTTTGAGACAGAAAAGTGTGAAAAAGCGCAGAAGTTCGGTGCACAAATTGTAAATTTGTCCAAAGGAGAAAATCCTGTTGAGGCAGCCCAGGCAATAACTAATAGTCGTGGCGTTGATGGCGTAATAATTACTGCTGCTACAAAAAGCAATGAGCCAGTACAGCAGGCAGCACACATGTGCAGGAAAAGAGGCAGAATTGTGCTCGTTGGTGTAACAGGGCTTGAGCTTAACCGGAATGATTTTTTTGAAAAAGAAATCTCGTTTCAGGTCTCATGTTCCTATGGTCCTGGTAGATATGACAATGAGTATGAAGAAAAAGGGAATGATTATCCAATCGGGTATGTTCGTTGGACTGAGCAGAGAAATTTTGAGGCAATTCTTGATTTAATGGCTGATGGAAAAATTGATATGTCTTCTCTTGTTTCACATAAGTTTGAGTTTGATAATGCTGTTAAAGCCTATACTATGATAGCAAACCAATCTGAGCCTTACATGGGAATTTTATTAAAATATAATAAAGAGCATAAAGATATAAAACAAAGAACAATAGTTTTGAAGGATTCTTTAAGTAAAGAGACAGAGTCAGCAGCTGTTGTTGGTCTTATTGGAGCAGGTAATTTCACAGGACAGATTTTATTGCCAGGTTTAAAGAAAACTGGAGCAAGACTTAAAACTATTGCATCTGGCTCTGGTGTCACGGGAACACATATCGGGAAGAAATTTGGGTTTGAGGAAAGTATTACAGAGACAGAAGCCATTTTTAATGATCCTGAAATTAACTCTGTATTTATCACCACACGCCATAATTCCCATGCAGGTTTTATTAAACAGGCATTAAATGCAGGGAAAAATATTTTTGTTGAAAAGCCCCTCTGCCTTAACTTAGAGGAACTTAAAGAGATTGATGACTTGTATTGCTCAAGCAGGAAGCTATTGATGGTAGGCTTTAATCGAAGATTTTCACCCCATTCTGTTAAAATTAAAGAACTGCTTGAACCTTTAAAAGAACCTAAAAGTTTTATAATGACTGTTAATGCAGGCCATATACCTTCTGATCACTGGACACAGGATTTAAAAGTTGGCGGGGGTCGGATTGTGGGCGAGGCATGTCATTTTATAGATTTATTACGGTTTTTTGCAGATTGCAAAATTATTAAAAGTGAAATTTGTAAAATGGAGGCAGGGGCCAGGGATACAGTGTCTATACAACTTACGTTTGAAGATGGTTCCCTAGGTAGTATCCATTATTTTGCCAATGGTAATAAATCATTTCCCAAGGAAAGACTGGAAGTATTTTGCGCTGGTAAAATTCTTCAAATGGATAATTTTAAAACTTTGACAGGGTATGGGTGGGAAAATTTCAATAAATTAAATCTCTGGAGGCAGGACAAGGGGCATGCGAATGGACTTAAGGCGTTTATCAAAGCTGTTACAGATAATAATAACGTTCAACCTGTGCCATTTGAGGAAATTATCGAAGTCAGCAAAATCTCCATTGAGCTGTCTGAATAAATTCTTTGTATGAATTTACTGCGTTTTTTTTATACAGTTAAATATCTCAAACCTGTTCAGGTTTATGGAAGATTATGGTTTAAGTTTAAAAAAGTAAAAATTGACAAATCTTCACTTCCAATAAAAACCAGAGCAATTGATAACAGCTGGGTTGCTCATTGTAACAAAAAATGTTCTTTTTCTACACCGTGCAGTTTTAAGTTTCTTAATGTGAGGCATAAAATATCCTCACCCAAAGATTGGAACAACCCGGATTGGGATATCCTATGGCTCTACAATCTTCATTATTTTGATTTTTTACAATCATCTGATGCTGAAAATAAAAAAGCTGATAGTCTATTTGTAATAGAAAAGTGGATTACAGAAAATCCACCAGGATATAAACTGGGTTGGGATTCCTATCCAACTTCTCTGCGTATTGTAAATTGGATTAAATGGAGATACAGGGGTGAATTTTTATCTAAAAATGCCTTGGAGAGTTTAGCTGTTCAAACAGACTATTTGTATCAAAAACTTGAATTCCACCTTCTTGGTAATCATTTACTTGCCAATGCTAAAGCCCTTGTGTTTGCAGGGCTTTTTTTTATGGGTAAAAAAGCCGGGAAATGGTTGACTGCAGGTTTAAAGATCCTTGATGATGAAATCAATGAACAAGTACTTACAGATGGTGGTCATTTTGAAAGATCTCCAATGTACCATGCGATTATTTTAGAAGATATTCTTGATTTAATAAATGTAAGCCAGATGGTTTCAGAGAAGTTGCCTGACAGGGTGCTTGCAAAATGGCGTAGTACAGCAGTAAAAATGATATATGCCATGGGAGTCATGACTCATCTTGATGGAGAGATTGCTTTTTTTAATGATTCAGCCATTGGTATTGCTGCAAATTATGATGATTTAGTTCAATATGCCAAGAAGCTTGAGATTTACCTGGATAAAAGGAAAGAAGTTAAAGTTGAGAAGTTGCCGCAAACCGGCTATTATGCATTACGCCGAAAGAATATGAAACTCATAGTTGACCTTGCTCCAATTGGTCCTGACTATTTACCTGCCCATGCCCATGCGGACACTCTATCTTTTGAACTTTCCGTGGGCATACAACGAGTGCTTGTGAATAGTGGGACATCTTGCTATGGCGAAAGCTATGAACGATTAAGGCAACGTAAAACATCAGCGCACAATACTTTAACTGTTGATAATTATGATTCCTCAGAAGTTTGGAAAGGGTTTAGAGTTGCAAGGCGTGCGAAAGTTTTCAATCAGCAAATTAATAATTTTGACAATCATGATATAATCAGTGCTTCCCATGACGGGTTTAAAAAATTAAACTCTGTCAAAGAGCATAATAGAACCTGGGACTTCAGTGATAAACAGCTTATAATTATTGATAGAATTATTGGTTCAGGTATACATTTAGTCTCGATATATTATCACTTCCATCCACAAATTGTTCTTAAAACAAATAGTGATGGTTCTGTGAATATTTCTAATGATTATGATGATTTTTTATGTGTAATGAAATTTGACAATGCAATGGATATTACTATTAATAAGGGAACATATCATCCTGAGTTCGGATTGAGTGTAAAGAATAAGTATATACTTTGTCAGGCAGAGAGTGAGCTTCCTGTTAATTTTACTACCCACTTGGAGTTTGTTTGACTTTGGAGAATATATTGAAATGATTAAAGTGATGCTTGTGGCAGGTGCAAGACCAAATTTTATGAAGATTGCTCCGATTTTAAGAGAAATTGAAAAATGCAAAACGGTTGAAGCTCTCATTGTTCATACCGGTCAACATTATGATCATGAAATGTCGGATTCTTTTTTCGATGATTTAGAAATTAAAAGTCCAGATTATCATTTAAATTGTGGTGGTGGAACCCATGCAGAGCAAACTGCCAAAGTTATGGTTGGGTTTGAGAAACTTTGCATTGAGGTAAAACCGGATTTTGTATTGGTTGTGGGAGATGTGAACTCCACCATTGCAACCGGTCTGGTAGCAAAGAAGCTTCAGATCAAATTGATTCATGTTGAGGCAGGCTTGCGTTCTTATGATCGCAATATGCCGGAAGAGATCAATCGTTTGGCAACTGATGCTATTACTGATATTTTTTTCACTACTGAGGAGCATGGAACCCAAAATCTTATTAATGAAGGACAGCTGATAGAAAAAATCCATTTTGTGGGGCATGTAATGATCGATAATCTTTTTTACCAGGTAAAAAGAATACAAGAACATGAGCCTTCAGGATTTGTGAAAAATATAAAAAAAGCTTTGCCGGAAAAATATTTTTGTATGACTATGCATCGCCCGTCAAATGTTGATAATAAAGTAACTTTGAAAAAATTATTGACAGCATTGCACAAGATATCAGAGAAAGCACCCATTATTTTCCCATGCCATCCAAGAACTCAAAAAATGATTAAGCAGTTTGAATTTGAATATCTGTTTGATATATATAAAGGCCAGAATAAAGTTGATAAAGGGATTATCATTACAGAATCTCTGGGATATAATGATTTTCTTTATTTATGGAAGGATTGTGCTGGAATGCTGACTGACAGTGGTGGATTGCAGGAGGAAACAACTGCGCTGAATATACCCTGTTTAACATTACGTGAAAATACAGAACGTCCAATTACCGTTTCTGTTGGCACTAATTGCCTTGTTGGACTTGATACTGATTTGCTTATAAAAGAGGCATTGAATATTTTACTGGGTCGATTTAAGAAAGGTTCAATACCTGATCTTTGGGATGGCAGGGCAAGTGAAAGAATCTTGCGTGTAATAAAGGATTCAATGTAAATCTGATATGAAAATATTATTGCTCACATTTTATTTTAAACCTGATTTATGTGCTGGGTCCTTCAGAATGGAGGCGTTTGTTAAATCTTTGCAGGCAAAACTTACTGAAGACGACCAGGTTGATATTGTTACAACCATGCCAAATCGATATTCAACTTTTAAGAGAACATGCTTAAAAGAAGAACAATTATCAAACAATATTTTTATTAAACGTATCGAGCTACCCGCTCACCAAGGCGGTTTTATAGATCAGGCAAGATCTTTTTTTACTTATTTTGTTTCAACTTTAAGATGGATTTGGCGTAGAAAATACGATTATGTTTTTTCAACAACATCAAGGCTGTTTACCGGATTTTTAGGTGCCTTAATTTCAAAGTTTAAAAACATACCTTTATATCTTGATGTTAGGGATATCTTTACTGATACCATGGAGTCTTTATTACCAAAACATTTAGCTTGTATCTGTCTCCCTTTTTTTAAAATTATTGAAAAGTTTACCATGAGACAGGCTGTAAAAATTAACATGGTTTCTGAGGGCTTTAAAGAATATTTGTTTAAAGTTGCTCCTAAAATGGATTTTTCATATTACACAAATGGGATTGATGATATTTTTCTTGAAACTGATTTCCCAAATAAAGTAAGGATCAAAGAAGAAAAAATTGTAATAACTTACGCAGGGAATATTGGTCAGGGACAGAGACTTGACAGAATAGTACCTCAGATGGCTGAGCTCCTTGGAGATAAATATATAATAAAAATTATTGGTGATGGTGGTATTCGTGCCCTTTTAGAGCGCGAAATAGCCAATAGAAATATTAAAAACGTTTTTATTAAAACTCCGGTTGATCGCAAGGCTCTGATAGAGATCTATAATAATTCAGACTGGTTATTTTTTCATCTTGATGATTGTAAGGCTTTTGAAAAAGTATTGCCATCAAAGATATTTGAATATGCTGCAACTGGAAAACCTATTATTGCAGGCGTATCAGGTTATGCCGCTGAGTTTATGCAAAATAATGTAAGTGGCAGTATTGTTTTTACGCCTTGTGATGCTGAAGCTTTTTATAAAAAATTTATGCAATTTGATCAATATCAATATGATCGTTCTGCATTCATTGATATGTATAAGCGTAAGACAATTATGGATCAAATGACAATTGATGTTTTCAAGACTGGTTATGATAATGCACAATAAAACTATTCTTATCACTGGAGCTAAAGGTTTTATTGGAAGTAAGTTATGTAGTGAATATTATGATAACTATAGTATTATTGCACTTGATAACTTTAATATCCCAGATAGTGAGAGTAAATTTGTTTCTGTCAAGGGAGATATTACAGAAATTGATTTGTTAGATAAGCTTTGCAAAGATTACAAACCTGATATTATTATACACTGCGCAGGTATAGCTCATCAAAGGTTTAGCAGTGTTAATCTGGATGAATATCATCTTGTAAACAGCTATGCAACTGAAAATCTTGCTAAAGCAGCGATTAAAGCAAACCCTGATGTTTATTTTATGTTTTTATCTTCTATCTCAGTATATGGTGAAGATAGAATAAAAGGGATTGTATCAGAAAATGACGTTTGTAACCCTTCCAGTGATTATGCTAAAAGTAAACTTGATGCAGAAAAACGTTTGATTAAATTATATGATGCCGGCCTTTTAAAGAAACTTGATATTTTGAGACTTGCGCCTGTTTATGATTCTGAATGGGCATTGAATCTGGACAGAAGGGTATTTGCGTTTAAAAAATTAGCGTACATAAAGTTTGGATCAGGTGAACAGGAGATGTCTGCTGTCTCAAGGCAGAATCTTGTAGACTTTATAAAGTATAGAGTGAATCAGGCAAAAGATAGTACACAAGATAATTCTCATTTCAACATTTTTAATGTTTGCGACCATGAACCATATAAGTTTACGGAAATAATCAGGGTTTTTAAACGATCTGAGCATCAGCCGGATAGACTGGTGTTATGTATTCCCTTAGTTTTTGTCTGGTTTGCAAGCCGCTTTGCTGGTTTAGTACTTAAGAATAAGCAGGACTGGATTTATTCTTGCTATGATAAATTAGCAGGTAGTTTGATTTTTGATAATAAAAAAATGCTTGAAACAGGCTTTAACCCAAAATATGATTTAGAGTCTGTTTTCTTGGAGAGTAAATAATTGCTTTTTACGCAAAACATATTAATTATATTACTAAGTTTTTTATTTGCTATTCTCGGGGCTTGGGTAATTAAGAAAATTGGAAATAAAATCGGCATGACTGATGTGCCTAATGAGAGGAGCTCACATACCAAGGATGTGCCCAAAGGTGGTGGAATCGGGATTCTAATTTCTTTTGTTTTAAGCTCTATTGTTTTAAATATTCCAAAGGCATTTTGGATACCTGCTCTTGTTTTATCAGTTATCAGTTTTTTTGGAGACAGGATTGAGTTGTCAGTCAAGTTTCGTCTGATAATGCAATTTGTTTGCAGTATTATTTTTTTGACAAATTTATTTTTTTTATCCCAAATAAATTTGCTTGCATGGTCTCTTATTCTACCTTTGGCTGTTTTTATTGTTGGGACTGCAAATTTTTATAATTTTATGGATGGGATTGATGGCATTGCCGGAATTAGCGGTGTAATAGGCTTTTTGTTCATAGCCGTTTTTGGATATCTTTCCGGAGTAGATACAAATTATATTGTATTAGCTTTGGCAATTGCTTTTTCATGCGTTGGGTTTTTATTGTTTAATATTCCAAAAGCAAAAGTTTTTATGGGAGATATTGGAAGTATTTTATTAGGTTTTGTTTTTGCTTGTATGGTCGTGGTCTTATCAGGGACTCTTTTAGAATTTATCTGCCTTGTTGGTTTTCTTTTCCCTTTTTATGCAGATGAATTGATTACAATGTTTGTTAGGGTGAGAAGTGGTACTCCATTGAAAACCCCACATAGGCTGCATATCTATCAACTTCTTGCAAATGAATATAGGATTGATCACTGGAAAGTTTCAGCAGGTTATGGAGTGATGCAGGTTGTTATTGGTATAGCAATAATTTTTCTTAAAAACTCTGGTTACATTCCCGTATTATCTTTGTTACTCCTATGCTTTTTTTGTTTTAGTGTTTTTTCTGTCATTATTCGGAAAAAATTAATAATTTGATTTTATGATGTTTTTAAAGTATTAAATATTTTCAAGTTTACTCGAACAAGGGTAAATATTGAAAAAGCGTTTGATACTAATTTGGATAAAAGATATCCTAACAATTGAAAATTAATAATTTTATTATATGAGATTCTAATGAAAATCAGATTTTCCAGAAATTTACTTATCATTATGTTAACAGATGTTTTATTGATATTACTTTCTCTTTATTCTGCATATCAGATTAGATTAGATTTTCATATTACAAAAGCGTTTTGGAATCAATTTTTGTGGATGATTCCAAGTTTTATTGTGATTAAAATTTCAACTTTTATATATTTTGATTTATACAGGGGCATGTGGCGATATACAAGTTTGAATGACCTTATTAATATTGTAAAAGCTTCTATAGCATCTTCTCTTTTATTCGGAGGCTGGGTCTATTTTAGAACACAATTTGTGAACATCCCTAGATCTGTCTTTATAATTGATTTAAGTTTAACTTTGATTTTTATTGCAGGATTAAGGGTTTTTACAAGAATTAGTTTTGAGAGATTGCACGAACATGCCAGTTTTAAAGATTTTTTTATATCTTTTCTTAGATCATTTAAAAAAGGTTCTGCAGCTGCAAAAAAACTTTTGATCATTGGTGCAGGAGATTGTGGAGAAAAAATTTACAGAGAGATTCATGACAATTCGTCTATTCAATTTAATGTAGTTGGGTTTTTAGATGATGACCCTTCAAAAATTGGCAGAAAACTTCATGGTATATTAGTTATAGATGAGATTGGAAATCTTGAAAATGTTGTAAAAGGTTATGGAGTTGAACATATCATTATTTCGCTTCCATCGGTCAATGCGTCAAGAATGCGGTATATTGTTGAGCTTTGCAATAAAAGTGGTGTTGAATTCAAGACAGTTCCTGGTATGGGAGAACTTATCAATGGTAAAGTCACTGTAAATGCAATCAGGGAAGTTGAATACAGAGATCTTCTTGGCCGGCAGCCTGTTAATCTTGATGATGAAAAAATTGGTGGGTATTTGGGGGGCAGGACTGTATTTGTCACAGGAGCAGGTGGATCTATTGGTAGCGGGCTGTGCAATCAGATATTAAGATATTCTCCCGAAAAAATTATTCTTTTTGAAAGAGCTGAGAGTTCACTTTATGAAATTGATCTTGACTTAAAACGAGTTTTTCCCAATGTGGAAATTATTCCGTTTTTAGGTGACATTACAAACAAGAAAGAGCTTGAAAAAGCATTTGAGCAGTATAAACCTGATATTATTTTCCATGCGGCAGCTTATAAACATGTTCCAATGTTAGAGCATTACCCGTGGAAAGCAGTGGAGAATAATATTGAAGGGACAGAGAACCTTGTTGATGTAGCAGACAGATTTGAGTGTGAAAAATTTGTTTTTGTATCTACTGATAAAGCTGTAAATCCAACAAATATTATGGGTACGAGCAAACGGGTATCTGAAATAATTGTCCAGAGTAAAAATGTAGTACTAAATTCAAAAACAACTTTTATTACAGTACGATTCGGTAATGTTATAGGAAGTGTTGGAAGTGTAATACCTCTTTTTAAAAAACAGATAAAAGAGGGTGGACCTGTAACAGTGACACACCCTGATATAATCAGGTATTTCATGCTTATTCCTGAAGCATGCCAGTTGATTCTCCAGGCAGGTTCCATGGGCAGGGGAGGAGAAATTTTTGTTTTAGAAATGGGTGATCCTGTTAATATAGACAGCATGGCAAGAGATTTAATTAAATTTTCTGGATTTGAACCTGAAATTGATATAAAAATTGAATATACAGGATTGAGACCTGGTGAAAAACTTTATGAAGAGTT
>JAGLLQ010000630.1 GCA_023140455.1 Desulfobacteraceae bacterium
ACATTACTTTTCGAATAAAAAAATAGTGAAATTCATGTTGAATATTAGCATATTTATTGGGAACCTGTTCAAAGGGCAGTGATATGTTCAGCCCGATAGAGGTGCCTTTAACAGCGGCAGCTCCTTTATTGGCAGCTTCCATGATCCCGCCGCCACCGCCTGTAATAACAGCATATTCATTTTTTGCAAACAGAGATGCAATCTGTTCTGTTATTTTATAATATTTATTGTCAGGTTGTGTTCTGGCAGAGCCAAAGATTGATACTGCATGTTTGATTTTGTGAAGTGTATCAACACCTTCAACAAATTCTCCTAAAATTTTAAACAATCTCCAGGATTCGCCACTTTTAAAATCATCAATAGGGTATTTATCAGTCATTTTTTTTCCTTAAAATTGGCATACAGCCAATTATTTTAAATGCCTCAGGTTTTTCCGTCATGTCCTATTATAACTGTTTTACCTTCAAGAATTACAGGAACTTTTCTTTTACCGTCAGAATATTTAAGCATTTCATCAAGTTTTAAAGGATTGTCTATTACATTTATGTAATCAACTGCAAGACCTTTTTTTTTATATGCTTCACGAGCAGCTTTAGTAAAGGGTCATGTGTCTTTCCCGTAAATTAATATTTTATCCATTTTTACCTCCTCTCTTAATAATACAATTGAAAAATAATTAGCATACAATAAAGAACTGGTCAAATAAGGGATCCATTGATACATTGACTTTTTTACTAAAAACAACTATTATTGACAAAATTTTATGAAGGAAAAAATAAAAAAAAAAGAAAGCCTGTCACATAACATAACAATAAAAAATTTACTTGGAATACATGCTAGACCAGCTGCAAAAATTGCTGAAATAGTTAAAAAAGCAAAACAGAATGTATGGCTCTCAACTCAGGACAGTAAAGTAGACGCGGGCAGTATTATTGATATTTTATCTTTAGGGGGATGTATGGGGACAAAAATTCTTGTAGAGATTGAAACCCATGAAGATATAGACATACTTAAAATGATATGTGACCTTTTTGAATCAAGGTTTGGAGAGGAAGAGATAGAAAAATGAGTAAATCTGAATCCAGTCAGTTAATATTAAACGGAATAAGCGGTTCTCCTGGTATCTGTATTGGGAAGGCTTATATTGTTGATCGTGAAGGTGTAGATGTTATTAAAAGATATTCTATATCAGAATCCAGACTGCCTGAAGAGATTAATCGTTTTAAAGATGCTGTTCATAAAGCAAAACAGGAATATGCAGAGATCATAAACGGCCTGGATGAAGATCTTGGAGCTGAACTTAATATCCTTGAGTCCCATATGCTGTTATTTAAAGATAAAATGCTTTATGCAAAATGCATTCAAACGATTAAAGATAACAAAATAAACGCTGAGTGGGCTCTTAAAAATGTAACAAGACAAATTAAGCTTATGTTTAGAGGGGTGGAAGATCTCTATTTAAAAGCAAGGGCAAATGACATTGAACAAGTGTCAGAAAAAATCATGTCTTACCTTGTTGGTGCCCACGATGAAAAAATTTCAGATATTAATAAACGGGTTATTCT